>NBMG01000018.1 GCA_002084865.1 Candidatus Atribacteria bacterium 4572_76 | reverse complement strand
CTTTTCGCTATTTTTTATTTGTACAAAAATTTAAAGCTCTCTCCCTGGCCCAATAGTCAGCATCCAAGATGTCACTAATGTTGGGGCTATACTTCAGCTTGTGTTCTTTCATGGTGTTTTGAATAATAACAGGGATTTCTGAAATTCTTATTTTACAATTTAAGAAAGCATTAACTGCGATTTCGTTTGCTCCGTTTAATACTGCTGGCATCGTTCCTCCCCGTTCTAAGGCTTGATAGGCAAGTTTAATACAAGGGAATTTATTAAAATTAGGTTTTCTAAAAGTTAATTGGCCTATTTTGTTTAAATCTAATCGTGAAAAGTTATTAATAATTCTATTGGGATAAAATAAAGCGTACTGTATGGGAATCCTCATGTCATGTTCACTTATTTGGGCCATAATAGTGCCATCTATGAATTGCACCATTGAGTGTATATAGCTTTGAGGATGGATTACGATTTCTATTTTATCAGCCGGTATATTAAAAAACCATTTTGCTTCAATTACTTCTAATCCTTTATTCATTAAGGTAGCTGAATCAATGGTAACTTTTTTCCCCATTTTCCAGGTAGGGTGATTCAGCGCGTCCTCAACTGTTACATTTTTTAGAGCAGTCTCAGTTAAATCATAAAGTGCTCCTCCGGAGGCAGTTAAAATAATTTTTTCGACGCAGTCTTTTTGTTCATTCTTTAGGCACTGTAAAATTGCACTATGCTCACTATCTATTGGTAATATTTTTGAATTTTTTAATTTTGCTTCTTTAACTAATAATTCACCGGCCACTACCATTGCTTCCTTGCTGGCCAAAGCTACATTTTTCCCCTTTTTTACCGCTTCATAAGTAGGTATAAGAGATGCTATTCCGGTGATAGCTACCACAATAATATCGGCTTCCTTTAGAGTTGAGATATTTATTAATCCGTTAGTCCCCCATAATATTTTAATATTATTTTGCTTATTTAAATTCTTTTTTAAATTCCTGGCCACATATTCATCTTTAACTACTGCAATTTTAGGTTTAAAAAATATTATCTGTTCCTTAAGAAGGGTTGTATTTTCCCAACCGCTTAGGCCTATTACTTCAAATTCATTCAAATATTTTCGTATAACCTCTAAAGTTTGTTGTCCTATCGAACCGGTTGAACCCAGTATAACTATTTTTTTTCTCATAATCAAATCCTTACTTTCCAAAATATTAGTTAATTAATTCTATCAAATAAATCCGACCCATACATAAAAGCAATACTCTATAAAAAAGTTTTAAGTTTTAAATTATGGTTTTTCGCTTTACTCTTTAAATTTTTAGCTTTTCTGATTTTTACTATACGCCAAACGCTATACGCTCCACGCTAAGTTTATTCACTAACTGACTAATTTACTATTAACAAAGTTATACAATAATAAAATACGGGAGCTGTAAATATCAGACTATCAAGGCTGTCTAATATTCCTCCATGACCCGGGATTAAAGTCCCCGAATCTTTAACTCCTGAACCTCTTTTTAATGCGGATTCAAATAAATCGCCCATTTGAGCTGTTATTGCTATAATCAAACCAAGAGAAAGTAATTCATTAAAATTTATATTTAACCAATCTTTTAAGGCAAATGTACCGGCAATACTAAATATAATCCCCCCGATTGACCCTTCAATGGTTTTTTTGGGGCTTATTTTGGGAAATATTTTATTTTTACCAAATTTAGTGCCGATAAGATAAGCCCCGGTATCGTTAGCCCAAGTAATAATTAACAAAGAAATAAGATAATAATTTCCATTGGGTAAATCTTTTATTTTTAGTATAAAGGCAAGCAAATATCCCAAATAAATGCTTCCAAAAATTGTAATGGATAACTCAGCTAATATCTTAGAATAATCCTTTTTTAATAGCTGAAAAATAAAAGTTATCATAATAATAAAAGTAATAATTATATTTTCGATATAGTAATTAAAGCAATGGATATCGTAAACTGTTATTACGATGAAGTATAAAGTTAGCAGACTGGCTAATATGTATGATGGTCTATATCCACGTTTGTGAGCTATGCTGTCTAATTCTTTCAATCCCAACAAAGCGATTATTATAACAATTATAAAAAAGGGGAACCCTTTCCAAAATATTGTCAAAAAAGATAAGAAAACCCCTATAATAATTATAATAGTTCTCTTTAAAAAATTATTAGACTTTCCCTCCATATTTTCTCACTCTTTTTTGGAAATTTATTATTGCTTCTACTAAATTATTTTCACTGAAGTCAGGCCAAAAAATAGGAGTTACCCAAAATTCTGTGTAAGCAACCTGCCAGATCATAAAATTACTTATTCTCATTTCGCCTGCCGTTCTAATTAGAAGGTCGGGGTCAGGAAGATTGTGGGTATATAAATTATTTTTAATAATATTTTCGTTAATTTCTTTAATATCTATTTTATTTTCGACTATTTTTAGTGCTATAGATTTAAAGGCATCAACAATTTCAGCTCTCCCGCCATAGTTAATTGCAATATTTAGAATAAGTTTATTATTCTTCCTGGTAGATTTAGATAATTCATTCATCGTTTCATTAAGCGAGTTAGGGAGTTCGTTTAATCTTCCTATAAAATTTATTTTTATATTATTTTTAATTAAATTTTCTTTTTCTTTATTCAAAACTCTTTCAAACAATTTTATCAGGTAGTTTATTTCGTTTTTAGGACGTTTCCAATTTTCTGTAGAAAAAGCAAAAAGAGTTAATATAGGAATATTAAAATTTAAACAGCTAGTTATCACTCTTCTAACTGTTTTTGCACCCTCCCTGTGCCCTGCGCTTCGAGGTAACCCTTTTTTTTCTGCCCACCGGCCATTTCCATCCATTATAATTGCCAGATGTTTAGGTAATTTATTTTTATCAAATATTTCATTTTTATATCTTTTATAATTACTAATAATTACCACCTATAAAAAAACCCCCTTTTAAAATATATTAATGAAAAATAGATTATTATAGATTAAAATTAGAAGGGGGTTATATTTTTTATATTTTTATTCCTTTATTATTGCTTCACTTGGACAAGCATCGGCACAAGCTCCACAATCTGTACACTTGTTTTTATCAATTACATAAGTTTCTTCTCCCTCGGAAATTGCTTCTGCAGGACATTCATCAACACAGATACCGCATTTGATGCATTCATCAGTAATTTTATAAGCCATGTAAAACTCCTTTCTTTATTTAATGATCTAAAACGATTTTTTATACTTCCATAATTTCTTTTTCTTTAAGCTCTAATAATTTATCAATACTTTTAGTATATTCATCTGTTAATATTTGTACTTTATTCTGGTACTTTTTACATTCATCTTCTGAAATATTGTTTTCTTTCTCCTCTTTTTTTATCGAATCATTCACTTCTCTTCTTATGTTTCTTATGCCTATCTTTCCATTTTCCGCTACTTTTTTTACCAGTTTTACTAACTCTTTTCTTCTTTCTTCGTTTAGTGGTGGTATGGTAAGTCGAATAATATTACCATCGGTAGACGGAGCTAATCCTAAATCAGATTTCCATATTGCTTTTTCGATTTCAGAAAGGCAATTTTTATCCCAGGGTTGGATAACTATTAAATTTGATTCCGGAATAGAAATATTTGCTATTTGTTTTAAAGGTGTTAATGTACCATAATAAGATATTTTTATCCGATCTACCAAGCTTGAAGAAGCTCTTCCTGTTCTTATATGAGCAAGTTCATCCCTTAATGCTTTAATTGTTTTTTCCATTTTAACCTTTGTTTCATCTAATAAATCCTGCAGCATATTTATCCCCCCTTCACTATTGTCCCAATTTTTTCACCAAACACAACTCTTCTAATATTTCCAGTAGTATTAAAGTTAAAAACGATTACCGGAATATTATTTTCCATGCATAAAGAAATGGAGGTTGCATCCATAACCTTTAGGCCTTTATTTAGGAATTCGAGAAATCCTAAACTATGAAATTTTATTGCTTTTGAATTTTTTAATGGGTCGGATTCGTATATACCATCAACTTTTGTAGCTTTAAGAATCGCTTCCGTATTCAGTTCAATTGCCCTTAAGGCAGCAGCGGTATCTGTGGTAAAGTAAGGATTTCCTGTTCCGGCAGCTAAAATTACTATTCTATTTTTCTCTAAATGTCTAATTGCCCTTCTTCTAATATATGGTTCTGCGATTGCTTTCATCTCGATTGCAGTTTGCACCCTTGTTTCAATGTTTAATTTTTCTAAAGAATCTTGAAGGGCTAAGGCGTTAATCACAGTTGCTAACATACCCATATAATCAGCAGAAACTCGATTTATACCTTTTTCACTACCCTCTTGGCCTCTAAAGATATTCCCCCCTCCAATTACAATAGCTGTTTGCACTCCAAATTCTCTTATCTCGGCAATTTCTTTAGCGATAAAATTAATCTTTTGCATATCGATACCATAACCTCTTTCTCCTGAAAGTGATTCACCGCCAAGTTTTAAAAGGATTCTCTTATATGCTGGCTTTTTCATAATTTTATCCTTCACCATCTTAATTAGTCGTTAGTGAATAGTGAATAGTCGTTAGTATTAAATACAAAATACAAGTTTTCGGTTTACGGTTCTCTGACTCCTGACTTCTATTCTCTTAACGAGATACGATTCACGAGATACGAGATACGAATTAGATTTCTTCGCCGAGTTGGAATCTGGCAAATCTTCTAATTACAATATTTTCGCCTAATTTTGCAATTAACTCTAATAATAGTTGATTAATATTCTTGTTATTGTCTTTAATAAATACTTGTTCTTTTAGGCAGTTTTCCTTAAAATATTTTTCCAATTTACCTTCCACGATTTTTTCAATAATCGGGGCAGGTTTGCCTGTTTTTTCAACTTGCGCAAGAAATATCTCTTTTTCTTTTTCGATTATATCGTTAGGAACATCTTCTCTGGAAATAAACTTGGGATTTGAGGCTGCAATTTGCATAGTTATATCTTTTGCAAATTCTTTAAACTCTTCAGTATTAGCTACAAAATCGGTTTCACAATTTATTTCGACTAAAACTCCTATTTTACCGTATAAATGAATGTAGGATTCTATTTTTCCGTTTAGTGCTTTACGGTTTAATTTTGAAGAAGCTGCATCTATCCCTTTTTTACGTAAATACTCCATTGCTTTTTCCAGGTCTCCCTCAGTAGCTTTTAAAGCTTTTTTGCAATCCATCATTCCCGCACTTGTTTTTTCTCGTAATTCCTTAACCATTTGGGCAGTTATATTCATCCTTATCTCCTTGTTTTGTTTAAATATATAAATTCGTCGTAGTTTTAAATATAATTTATAGATTTTTATTATATAATTAAAAATCGAAAACTAATTATGCACTAACTTTTTCAGTTTCGTTTTCAATAGTTAATTTCTTCCCTTCAATAACTGCATCGGCTATAACTGAAGAAATTAGTTTTACTGCTCTTATCGCATCATCATTCCCTGGAATTACATAATCAATTTCATCCGGGTTACAATTTGTATCCACAATTGCCACTATGGGAATAGAAAGTTTAATGGCTTCAGCAACAGCAATATTCTCTTTTTTGGGGTCAATTATAAATACTGCATCTGGAAGTTTTTCCATATTTTTAATCCCGGTTAATATTTTTTCAAGTTTCTCTTTTTCTCTTTTTAAGCTTATTACTTCTTTTTTAGGAAGAACTTCGAACATATTATTATTTTCCATTTCTTCCAATTCAAAAAGCCTTTTTACTCTTTTTTTTATGGTATCGAAATTAGTTAATATTCCACCTAACCATCTATAATTTACATAAAACATTCCGCATCTCTCAGCTTCATTTTTAATCGCTTCCTGAGCCTGTTTTTTTGTTCCCACAAATAGTATATTACCGCCATTACTAGATATTTCTCTTACAAAATTATATGCTACCTCGATTAACTTTACAGTCTGCTGAAGATCTATAATATATATATTATTTCTTTCAGTAAAGATGTACGGTTTCATCTTGGGATCCCATCGGCGCATTTGGTGACCAAAATGTACCCCCGCCTCTAGCAATTGCTTCATCGAAATTATACTCATCTATCATCCTCCAATTTTCTTTTTCATATTTTAATTATCTATTTTTTTTACGATTTAAAAATTATCATAAATCGTTATAACTTATGCATAATAAGTACACAAAATCAAAGATAGTATAACACAGTTTTTTTTCTAAATCAAGAAAATATAATACCGTATCTCGTATCTCGTGAATCGTATCTCGTACAAAATAGCGTATAGCTTTAAGCGTAGAGCGTATACATTTGGTTATATGGTTAGTTAGTTAATAAAAATAAATCAGTGCAAACCTGTCAACTAATTAACTATATAAACGTTCAACTATCTAATAAATATTATTTACTAATAAGCATGACATTAATTTATAAATCCCGGTATCCTCGTAGGACAGGCGTCTCGCCTGTCAAAGATAGATTTCCACTCCCCGATCAAGTCGAGGACAAGTTTTACAGGAATGGCAGATAATGATGACGACTCGAATAAATTTTACCTATATTAAAAATAATTGTTTATATGTAAATAGTTTTCAATTTTGTCTTATGATTTTTGTTCTCTTAACGAGATACGATTCACGAGATACGAGATACGAATTATGCTAACGACTATCTAATCGGTGAATTGGTCAATTGGCCAATTGGTGAATTGGTGAATCACAGAATATATCTACTTAAATCTTCGTTCTTTACTATGCTTTGTAATTTTTTCTTTACATATTTTCTATCAATTTTAAATTGTTTCTTCTTGAGGTTAGGGGCGTCAAAAGAGATATCTTCTAATAATTTTTCCAAAATAGTATACAGCCTTCTTGCCCCGATATTTTCGGTCTGCTCATTTACTAAAAAAGCAGTTTCGGCAATCTCTTCAATAGCGTCATCCGCAATTTCTATTTTCAAACCTTCGGTAGCAAGTAAGGCAACGTATTGCTTTATTAATGAATTGCAAGGTTCGGTTAATATTCTTTTTAAATCTTCCTTATTTAAAATATTTAATTCAACTCTGATAGGAAAACGTCCTTGTAACTCAGGTATTAAATCAGAAGGCTTTGAGGTGGTAAAAGCACCGGCAGATATAAATAAAATATGGTCGGTCTTTACTGCTCCATATTTAGTCATAACTGTTGAGCCCTCAATAATAGGTAATATATCTCTTTGAACTCCTCCCCTGGATACATCCGGCCCGTATGATTTTTCTTGCCTGGCAATTTTATCGATTTCGTCAATAAAAACAATCCCTAAATTTTCCACTCTTTCAATAGCGGCTCGAATTACTTCATCCATATCTATCAACTTTTGAGTTTCAGTATAGATTAATATTTTACGGGCCTCGGCAATGGTAACTTTCTGTTTTTTTCTTTTTTGGGGGAACATTCTGCCCAGAATATCTTTAAAATTGATTCCCATCCCTTCTATCCCTGAATTAGAAAAAACTTCTACCGTAGGTTGAATGTTTTCCTCGACTTCGATTTCAATTATTCTATTTTCCAACTCGCCTTTTTCTAATTTTTCTTTAAACTTTTTTCTAGTCCTTTCAAATCTTTCTTCCCTTTCATCCTTTTTTGGTAAGATAGCAAGAGATTCTTTCTTTTTTTCTTCGTCTCCGGAATAAAATGAACCATCTAAAATATTTGGTTGTCGTTCTTTTCTTTTGGTTGAAACAGGAAATAAATAATCTATTATCTTCTCATCAACCATCTGCTTTGCCTTGTCTTCCACCTTACTAGCCCATTCTTTACGAACCAATTGTACACCTACTTCGGTTAAATCCCTGATTATGGATTCCACATCTCTTCCTACGTAACCTACTTCGGTAAATTTTGTTGCTTCAACTTTTACGAAAGGGGCTTTAACTAATTTTGATAATCTTCTAACAATCTCTGTTTTTCCAACTCCGGTAGGCCCGATCATTATAATGTTCTTTGGAGTCACTTCATCTACTAATTCCGGAGATAATTTTTGCCTTCTGATTCTATTCCTCAAAGCTATGGCTACAGCTTTTTTAGCATTATCTTGTCCAATTATATATTTATTAAGTTCGGTAACAATTTGTTGGGGGGTTAAATCATTAATCAATTATGTTTCCTCCTTTCTTTTCTATTATAATTTTTCTACTGCTATCTTATCATTGGTATAGATACAGATTGAAGCAGCGATTTGTAATGATTTTAAAGCTATTTCGTGGGCAGATAATTTCGAATATTTAACCAAAGCCTTTGCTGCCGCTAATGCATAGGGACCACCTGAACCGATAGCAGCGATATTATCATCCGGTTCTATTATATCACCAGTTCCGGAAACTATAAATATATGTTCTTTGTCAGCAACAATTAATATCGCTTCTAATTTTCTTAAGATTTTATCAGTCCGCCACTCTTGAGCTAAAGAAACAACCGCTTTGGGTAAATTTCCGTGAAGTTCTTCTATTTTCTTTTCAAATCTTTCAAAAAGAGTTATGGCATCTGCGCTTGCTCCGGCAAATCCGGTAAGAACTTTATCGTTATAAATTTTTCGAATCTTTTTCGTATTGTTCTTCATAATAGTATTTCCCATACTTATCTGGCCATCACCGGAAATAGCCACTTCACCTTTATGTTTTATCGCTAAAATTGTAGTTCCTTTAAACATTTTTTATTTCATCTCCTTTTAAATCTCTAACATTAAGACCTGGGATGAGATTTATTATAAGTTATTTTTAATCTTTCTTTAGTAATATGAGTATATATTTGAGTAGTAGATAAGCTCTCATGCCCTAAAAGTTCCTGAACTGAACGTAAATCCGCTCCGCCTCCCAAAAGATGGGTGGCAAATGAATGCCTTAAAACATGCGGACTTATCTTTTTATTTAAACCAGCTATTTTCATATATTTGATAATAATTCTACGTATGCTTCTTGCCGATAACCTTCCTCCGAAACGATTTAACAAAAATGCATTCATTTCTTTTCTGTTTATAGCTATTTTTTTTATAAATCGATTTCTACTGGCTATATATTCTTGTATTGCCTTTATGCTCGGGTTACCTAGAGGAAGAATTCTTTCCTTTGAACCCTTTCCAAATACTCTAACAGTTTTTTCATCCAGGTCTATATCCTGAATATTCAAATTCACCAGTTCTCCAACCCTCATCCCGGTGCCATAAAGCAGTTCAAGGATTGCCCTGTCTCTAATTCCAAATATTGTATTCCCGGGCGGTGCTTCGATAAGTTTGTTAATTTCTTGTAAGTACAAAAAATAAGGCAACTTCTTTTCTATCTTAGGTGTTGTTAAATTGATAGTCGGATTAATTTTTATTATGCCTTCTCTTGATATAAATTTAAAGAAAGAACGGATGGTAGATATTTTTCTGCAAACACTTCTTACCGAATAATCACCTTTCTTCAAATATACAATGTATTTTCGCATAATACTGTGGTCAATATATTGTATATTATTTCTCTTTAATATTTTGTACTCCGCTAAATAATTTGAAAATTGTAATAAATCATTTTTATAGGAAATGATAGTATTATTGGAATAATTTTTTTCATTCTTTAGAAAAGAAATATAGGAATTTATGTGTTCTTTCAAATTTAAATTCTCCTCCTATTTTAATTTTTGTTGAGGAGTCAATTTTTCCTATTTACTGCTATCTGCTGATTATTTTTTATCTTCTTTAATAAAATGCTTATAGTCACAAGCTGAATTACTGCATTTATAATAAAAACCGTTTTTTTTATCTTTAATTAGCACTAAGATATGATTACATTGGGGGCACTTTTTGTCAACCGGTTTATTCCAGGACACAAATGAACATTTCGGATAATTGCTGCATCCATAGAAGGTCCTCCCTTTTTTAGTTTTTTTTCTAATTATCTCTCCCGAGCATCCCTCCTCGGGACAAGACACGCCAATTTTATCTAAAAAAGGTTTTGTATTTTTGCATTTTGGGAATCTCGAACAAGCTAAAAATTTGCCAAAACGCCCATTTTTTACCAACATCTTACTGCCACACTTGTCGCATACTTCATCACTGAATACCTTTGGCATTTCAATCTTTTGCGCTTGGCCACCTTTTTCTAAATCATTGGAAAATGCTTTGTAAAATATTCTCAGCACATCTTCCCATTTTTTTTTATCAGACTCAACTTCGTCGAGCTGTTTCTCCATTTTTGCAGTGAAAGTAATATTTACAATATCGGAAAAATATCGAATTAAAAATGAGTTTACCGTTATTCCTAATTCTGTAGGTCTAAATTTTTTATCTATTTTTTCCACATATGTCCGATATTGTAAGGTGCTTATAGTCGGTACGTAGGTACTGGGACGTCCTATCCCTTCTTTTTCTAATCTTTTTACCAGACTGGCTTCTGTATATCGGGGAGGAGGCTTGGTAAAAGATTGGTTTGCTTCAATTTTTTCCAACCTGAGCTGATCTTTTTCTTTAAGGTCAGGAATTTTATCTAAATTTTGATTGTTTTGACCGGATAGTATCATATACCCCTTAAATAGTATCTTAGAGCCGGAAGTTCTAAAGATGTACTTTCCTGATTCTATATCTATAGTAATTTTCTCCAGATAGGCAGCTTTCATTCTGCTCGCAACAAATCTTTGCCAGATTAAATTATATAATCTATATTGGTCATTAGTCAGATATTTTCTAATCGATTCCGGATGGTTGAATATATATGTAGGTCTGATGGATTCATGAGCATCCTGAATCCTTGCATTTTTACTTTTATTTCCCCCTTTTTTTAAACTTTGAGATGATTTGGCAAAATCTTTTCCGAAATGTTCCTCAATATATTTTTTCGCTTCAATCTTTGCTTCATCAGATACTCTTACCGAGTCAGTCCGCATATAAGTAATTAAACCGATATTTCCTTTGGTACCCAGGGTAATACCCTCATATAATTGTTGAGCCAGTAACATGGTTTTTTTGATGGGAAAATTCAATTTATTATACGCTTCTTGTTGTAAAGTACTGGTAGTAAATGGAGGTGGCGGATTTTTCGATTCTTTCTTTTTGTTTATACTTTTAACATAGATATCCTGATTTTTTACTTCTTCGCAAATTTTTGTGGCTTCATCTTTAGTATTAATAGTTGCTTTTTCAGAATTTATGGAAAATAGTTTCGCCTTAAAAGTCTCTGTCTTTTCATCTCCAATTTTACTAAATAAGGCATTTATGTTCCAATATTCTTCTATTTTAAATTTTACTATTTCCTCTTCTCTTTCACATATTAAGCGTAATGCTACAGATTGCACCCTTCCCGCACTTAATTTTTTACCAATCTTTTTCCATAATAAGGGACTAATTTTATAACCCACCAGCCTATCCAATAATCTCCTGGCTTTTTGAGAGTTAACCATATTAAGATTAATTTCTCTCGGTGTTTTAACAGCCTGGGAAACAGCTCTTTCGGTTATTTCATTAAAGACAACCCTGTTCTTTCCCTCTCTAACCTTTAATTTTTGGGCAATATGCCAGGCAATAGCCTCACCTTCCCTGTCCGGATCGGTAGCTAAAAATACTTTTTCCTTACCTTTAGTGCTGTCTTCTAATTCTTTCAACACCTTTCTCTGTTTGGGGATAACCACATATTCTGGCTGAAAGTTATTTTCGATATCTATCCCTAATTTTGTTTTGGGTAAATCAATTAAATGCCCCTTGCTTGATTTAATAGTATAATCTCTGCCCAATATTTTTTTTAAAGTTTTTTCTTTGGTTGGTGATTCAACTATCACCAGATATTTAGTCATTTTTTATTTCCTCAGAAACTTTTCTCTTGTTACTTTTCTATTTTCCTTTCAATCGGTTAAAAATATTTTGCTGCCATGAAGGTAATATTATTGCACCATAAGGACAATGTTCGTCACAACAAAAGCAGGAAATGCATCTCTTTCTATCCGCTTCGGGATATTTACCTTTTAAATTCATCGCCGAAACAGGACAAACTTCGATACATTTTTTACATATTTTACATTTATTATGATCTATAACCGGTATAACTTTATTAAAATTAAAGACATGAGGGACAACTGCTTTTGCTATTTTCTGTAACAAACCATTATGTGGTGTTTTAAACCCCGAAATTACTTTTAGTTCTCCATCAATAGATATATTTGAGGCATCTATCTCACCTAAATTTCTGTCTTTGGCAACCTGTAATAACTCAATGGTATCAGGCTTAAGCCCCATCATGACAGCCATAACCGAATCAAGAGAGATAGCATTATCACTGCTTATCATTTTATTTATGATTTTAGTTTTCCCATTGGTAGGACCAGCACCTTCCATGCCGATTATAGCATCCATAATATTTAAATCAGGAATTCTTATCTGATAAATATCAACTAACAATTCAGCAAATTCATAGGTAGATCGATTTAATGTATGTAATTGCGCCTTCTTCCCTCCCGGAATAATACCGAACATGTTTTTAATTGCACCGGTAATAGTAGTTAACATATGGGTCTTGAATTTTGGAACATTGATTATGTAATCTGCTTCTTTCACTATCCGGGAAATAAAAAGTTCATCTATAAATTTTGACTCTACCTTTACCTTTAATACTTCCCTGGCAATGTTACTATAACAACCGTCAGAAGCATCCAGTATTCCGGTAATTTTTGCTATTTTTAAGGGGTCGAAGTGAATGCTCCCGGAATTATCCCCCACTATTATTTCCTTAGGTTTATACTTTTTTAATTCCTGAACAATCGCTAATATTACTCTTGGATCGGTAGTCACCCCCCTCTCCGGAGGGAATGGTCCCAAGAGGTTTGGCTTCACCAAAACTTTTTTATCTTTTACTTTATCTTCTACCCCAAATATCTCAAAAATATTTTTTACTATTTCCGATATTTCATTATTTTGTATATCTAGTTAGCTAGTTACTTGGTTAATTGGTTAATTGGTTAATAAATCAGTACAAACCAGTTAACCTACTAGCTAACATGTGATATTATGTGTAACTTATAAGAAGTAACCATTTTTATGATTTAAGGTATTTGTCTTATTACCCATTACTTATCACTCATTACTGTATTTTATACTCGATACGAATTTATTCCGGCTCCCGGTCTTTTCCTATTATTTTCTTAACTAGCTAACCAAGTAACCAACTAACCATATAACCAAATGTATACGCTAAACACTGTACACTATATAGGTTTTAATCTTAAAATTATGGTTTTACATTTTCCACTTTAAGTTTTTAACTTGATAAAAAGATTTCTACACTCTGATAAATAAGAGCTCGTAATACAGAAACCTTAACAAACAGATAGACAATAATTGAAAAGTGATTTTCTTAACGCGATACTCGATACGCAATACGCGATACGATACGTTAACGCCTAATTTATTTTGACCTTTTCTCCGATTTTTCTTTCTTTCTTTGCTCTTAATCTTTTAATATTATCTTTATGATTAAAAATACCCAAAACTAAGATTATCGCGCTAAATACAATGAATTCATAAGGTTGTTTAAATAATATGGTAAAAATAAAAATAGAAATTACGGCAGAAACAGATGCTAAGGAGACATATCTTGTTGTTATTACAACAACCACCCAGACTGTTACTGCTAAAACTGATATTACCGGATTAAGAGCAAATATAACCCCAAATGTTGTGGCTATACCTTTGCCACCCTTAAATCCGAGAAACAAAGACCAATCATGACCACATATTACTGCTAATCCCGCAATAGCCAATATTAATGAATTATCAATGTTTAAAAAGCGTACTAAATAGATAGATAAAATACCTTTACCAATATCACCAATTAATACTAAAGAAGCTAATGAAGGTCCCAATATCCTAAAAGCATTGGTTGCACCTATATTCCCACTTCCTAATTCCCTTATATCTACTTTCTTAAACAGCTTACCAACAATATAGCCAAAAGGTATGGAACCTAAAAGATAACAGCCTATAATAACTAAAACCATTTTCATACTGTGTTCCTCTCCTCCTTTTTTTTCGCTAAATTGATAACTACGGGTGAGCCTTCAAGGCCAAAGTCTTCATAAATTTTATTTTCTAAATATCTGTAATAAGAATCATACATTAATTTTGGATTGTTCACAAACAATAAAAATTTAGGCGGTTTTATCCCTGTTTGAGTAGCATATCTAATTTTTAAAGTATTCCCCCTTACATATTTCGGCGGATTTTTAGAAACAACTTCTCTAATAAAAGCATTTAACACGGACGTAGGAATTTGTTTACTATATTGTAAGGCAACTTCTTTTATTTTTGCAATTATTTTATTAATATTATAACCTGTTAAGGCAGAAGTCATTACAATGGGAGAATTTTTTAGAAAAGACAATTCATATCTTATCTCATCAATAAATAATTTTCTATCTATATTATCCTTAATTAAATCAAATTTATTTAATATTATAATACAGGCTTTTCTTTCTTTTTGGATATAGTTTGCTATTTTTTTATCTTGCATGCTTACACCTTGAGTGGAGTCTAATATCAATAATGCTATATCTGAATTACATACTGCTTCAAAAGTTCTTAATGAACTGTAATATTCAACATCTTCTTTCGGTTTCGCTTTATGCCTCAGGCCAGCGGTATCGATAAATATTAATTTTAAGGAATCGTGTTTAAAAATAATTTCAATTGCATCTCTGGTGGTGCCCGGATGTTCGCTAACTATTATTCTATCTTCTCCTAAAATACGATTTAATAAACTTGATTTACCTACATTGGGTTTTCCGAGAATTGATACTTTTATAATGTCCTCTTCTTCTTCCGGTTCTACTTTTACTTCTGAAATCCTTGATACTATTCTGTCTAACAGGTCATCAACATTTAACCCGTGTTCTGCTGAAATAATATAGGGATCTCCGAACCCCAATTCATAAAACTCATATAATTTTAATTCACTTCCCCTTACATCTCCCTTGTTGGCCACCAGGATACTTGGTTTATTTTTTTCTCTAATCGCTTTAGCCACTTTAAAATCATCCGGATTTATACCTTCTTTGATATCGACTAATAATATGATTAAGTCTGCCTCTTCAATAGCCAATTCAGTCTGCACAGTTATCTTTTTTTGCATCTCTTCCCTTTTTATAAAATCCACACCTCCGGTATCTACCAGAGTAAACTGTTTTCCTTTCCATTCACATTCTGCATATATCCTATCTCTGGTAATCCCAGGTTCGTTTTCCACAATGGCAGTTCTCTTCCTGGTGATTCTATTAAATAAGGTCGATTTCCCTACATTTATCCTTCCGATAATAGCAACGATAGGTTTTTTCAAGACTTTTACTCCTATATTTTAATATAGCTAAAAACATAATTCGTATCTCGTATCTCGTGAATCGTATCTCGCTTATATTATAAGTTGCCTGGTAACTGACAAGCTAACTAATTCTATACGCTAAACGCTATACGCTCCACGCTAGTTTTATTCACTAACGACTAATTCAAAATATTTTTTATTTTCTTTATGGTCTCTTCAGGATTTGCGCTTTTAGATATGATTTGGCCAGCCACAATTATTTCCGCTCCCGCTTTAATTACTTTAGAAATATTATCTAAATTTATCCCGCCATCAACTGCTAAGCTTATTGATTTTTTTTGCGTATCTATTATTTTTCTCGCTTTTTCTATTTTACCAATCATCTCTGGAATAAATTTCTGTCCGCCAAAACCGGGATTAACGGTCATTATTAGTAAATAATCAATTTTATTAATTAAATATTCAATAACACTTAAAGGCGTTGCCGGGTTTAAAGCAATACCGGATTCTACCCCGGCCTTGTTGATGATTTGAATAAGCCTGTCAAGGTGTTTGGAAGTTTCGTAATGTACAATTACAATATCTCCTCCTGCATCAATAAATGATTTAATATGATTCTCCGGTTTTTCTATCATCAGATGAACTTCCAAGGGGAGAGAGGTAATGCTTTTAATTGATTCTACTATCCTGGGTCCAAAGGAAATATTCGGTACAAAATTACCATCCATAATGTCTAAGTGAAGCAAGTCTGCTCCTCCGCTTTCTATTTTTTTTAATTCCCTTTCCAGGCAAGTAAAATCTACATCTAAGATAGAGGGAGCCAATTTTCTTAACATAATTACAACACCGCCTCTTTTCGTAAATAATTATTTATTTTAAAACTTTAGTCGTTGCTAATATAACCATAATTTTCGATCAAGACTTCTATATTGAATAGCTTCGGATAAATGAGAAATTTCTATCTTCTCTGATTGCTCTAAATCAGCTATGGTCCGAGCTACCTTCAATATACGGTCATAAGCTCGAGTACTTAAATTTAACTTTTCCATAGCCTTGTAAAGCAAATTTTTGGCATTATCATCAATATTGCAATATTTTTTAATCTGTTTTTTAGTCATTTGGGCATTACAAAAAATATTGTCTTCACCATATCTTTCTCTCTGTATTTTTCTTGCCTTTTCTACCCTTTCTCTTATGGTAAAAGAGTTTTCTTCAAAATCCTTCTCCATTACTTCTCGACAATTTACTCTGGGAACTTCAATATGAATGTCAATTCTATCTAACAACGGCCCCGATATTTTTGAACGATATTTAACAATTTGAGATGAACTACAGGTACAAACTTTAACCGGATCACCGTAAAAACCGCAAGGACAGGGGTTTAGAGATGCTATCAACATAAAAGAAGAAGTATAGCTAACAGAGCTTAGAGAACGTGAAATGGTGACTATCCCGTCTTCCAGAGGTTGCCGTAGAGATTCTAAAGCGCTTCGGGAAAATTCCGGTAATTCGTCTAAAAACAGTACACCATTATGAGCCAGGCTAATTTCTCCCGGTTTGGGCGTCTTACCCCCTCCGATTAATCCAACATTACTTATAGTATGATGGGGGGACCTGAACGGTCTCTCCGTAACCAAAGGGATATCCGGTGGAAGCAAATTGGCAATACTATATAATTTGGTAATCTCTATCGATTCATCCAAAGTTAAAGAAGGAAGAATGGTTGGAAGCCTTCGTGCCAGCATAGTTTTTCCGGAGCCTGGCGGGCCAATCATTATTACATTATGACTCCCGGCTGCCGCCACCTCTAAAGCTCTTTTAGCGTGTTCCTGCCCTTTAACATCGGCAAAATCTATTAGGTTGTTTTTACTTAATTGAAAAATAGCCTCTAAATCTATTGAGACCGGCACAATGGATATTCTTTTATTTAAGAATTCAACTACCTCATAAAGTGAATCAACAGGAAACACCTTTAATTGACTAATTATCCCTGCTTCTTTAGCGTTTACTTTGGGAACAAGTAATTTATTTTTTCTTATTTTTTTTGCCATTAAAGCAATAGGAAGCATGCCATTTACCGATTTTATACTTCCATCCAAAGATAATTCACCCATAATCAAATATTCATTTAATAGATCCGGTTTAACTTGCTTGCTGGCAACCAAAATTGCCAGGGCAATAGATAGGTCAAAAATAGGACCTTCTTTTTTGATATCCGCCGGCGCAAGATTTACCGTAATTCTTTGCATAGGAAATTCGAATTCAGAATTTTTTATAGCAGCCCTAACTCTTTCTCGAGATTCCTGAACAGCCGTATCAGGCAATCCTACGATATTGAATGAAGGTAATCCCGGGTGAATATCAACTTCGATCTCTACCATAAAGGCTTCTACACCGAATATAGCCGCACTGTATAATTTGGATAACAAAAAAACACCTTCTTTTTTAATTAGTAAATAGTGAATAGTAGTTAGTATTTAGTAACAACACGACGTGCTGTGTTGGAAAAGAAAACAAGTTAGCGCCGTTCCTCTACTATACGCAAAATATCCCTACTTTTCCCTTATTCACTATATAACTTTATATTCGATACTGTTTTATCTTTTAACTTTTTTATTCTGCTTTTTTTACCAATTAACCAGGTAACTAATTATCAATGAAATACGAAAACTTGCACCATGAAATTTATTACTTTTCACTCATTACTCATCACTTATTACTGTATTTTACTATATACTCGATACTCAATACTCGATACTGTTCTTACCATCAAGATAAAAAGCATTCCGGATATGTTTTATCCTTTTTACATCTTTCTGGTTAGAGATGCTGACTAAAATCACATCGAAGCAACAATTGTCTTTCCAAAGATGGTGCTTAGCCAAATAACATAAAGCATTTTTAATTATTTTTTGTTGCTTATTAAAGTTTATTGCTTCTTCAGGATAGCCAAACTTATCAGAACGCCTGGTTTTTACTTCTATAAAGATAATACTTCCTTTATATTCACTGATAATATCTATTTCTCCCAAGAAAGTACGATAATTTCTTTCTTTAATTTTGTAGCCTTTTTCTTCTAAATATTTAGAAGCTATATCTTCTCCAAATTTCCCTATATTATCCATCTTTAATAATCATCAACTTTGCATTATTTAATTAGCGCGTAGCGTACAGCGTTTAGCGTATAGTATCATAAATAAAATGTCTATTATATATTTTACGATTTTTTGATATCAAATCTATTCTAATTGAAACAGGTTTTATAAATCAAAGACATACTTATTACCAATCAATATTTATTAGATAGTTGAATATTTATATAGATAATCAGTTAACTAGTTTATACTTATTTATTATCTAACTAACCAGGTAACCACTAACTAATTCTTAACGAGATACGGATTTATTCTGATTTTTGAATTCTGTCTTCTTTTTTCCTAACTCTACGCTCTACGCTGTACGCTCCACGCTAATCTTGCTCTATGCTAATTTTATCCTAGCAGCTACACCATTACCCTTTTATAACTTTTTCTGTGAATTTCAGATGGGCCGTACTTAAGTATTGCATTAAGATGTTCTTTTGTACCATAACCCTTATTTTTTTTGAAAAAGTACTGTGGATATTCCTGGTCATATTGAATCATAATATTATCTCTATAAACTTTGGCGATTATGGAGGCTGCAGCAATCGATACGCTTTTATCTTCCCCTTTAATCAATGGTAATTGAGAAATATTTAGGTGAGGAATTTGAAAACCGTCAACCAATAGATAATCAGGTACTTCTTTTAAATCTAAAATAGCTTTTTTCATTGCCAAAAAAGAAGCTTGGGCAATATTTATTCTATCAATAATTTCAGCTTCTACAATGCCAATCCCTACATCTTTTGCTTTATTTAAGATAGATAAATATAGTTCTGTCCTTTTTTTTGAGGTTAGCTTTTTAGAATCTCTAATATAAGGAATAAATAATTGGCAGGGTAAAATCACTGCCGCTGCCACTACTGGCCCTGACAATGAACCCCTGCCCGCTTCGTCTATTCCGGCAATTAAGGAATACCCTTCACTTTTTAGTCGATTTTCATAGTTATAGAGATGGCAAATCCTTTTTCTTTCTGCATATAATTTTTCTATCCTTCTCTGGTAACTATGTATGATTGATTTTGTTATTTTTACTTTTCCATTTTTTGCCTTGAATAGCATTTCATTATCTTTTTTCTTTAACCGTGCCGCTCTTTCCAACCCTATCTCTTAAATAATATAATTTTGCTCTTCGCGTCTTTCCCCTTTTTATCGTTACCACTTTTTCAATGTTCGGTGAATGCAGTTGAAATACTTTTTCTACCCCGACACCTTTGGATATTTTTCTTACCGTAAACGTCTCCTTGCTTCCACCATGCTTTTTAGCTATAACTATTCCTTTAAAAACTTGTACTCGCTCTCTGTTGCCTTCAATAATTTTTTGGTGAACTTCGACTGTATCACCGACTGAAAATTCGCTATTCTCTTTTTTAGATTGTTCTTCTTCTAATTGTTTAATGTAATCTACCATAAAAAACATCCTTCCTAATTATTTTTTT
>NBMG01000017.1 GCA_002084865.1 Candidatus Atribacteria bacterium 4572_76 | reverse complement strand
GTATTATTTATAAATATTTGGGAGAATTTGATAAATCATTAACATATATATTTAATTCATTAAAATTAGATGCTGAATTAAAAGATAATATAGGAAAGTCTATTGATTTAAATAACATCGGAGTTACTTATCATAATAAAGCTTTAATAACAAAAGATAAAAATGATTTTACAAAAGCAGAAGAATATTATTTACAATGTTTAAAATTAGCAAGAATTATTGATGAAAAAAACCTAGAGATTCATGTTCTAAACAATCTTGGTGCGTTATTTAATGTCCAAGAGAAATATTTTGAAGCTTTAAACTATTTCAATTTAGCATTAAAAAAAGCTGAGGAAATTCAAAATGCAGAGGATAAAGGTTTTATCCTCAACAATATCGGTATAGTATATTACAACTTAGGTAATTATGAAGAATCCACAAAATATTACCAGCAAGCAATTGAATTAGCCTTAGGTCTCCAAAGAGGAGAAATCCTTTGGGAAGCCTACCTAGAACTAGCCAAAGCTAACTGGAAACAAGGCAATCTAGAAGAAGCCCTGGCTAATTATAAAAAGTCAATTGACATTATCGAAAACATTCGCTCTCAGATTAATCTCGAAGAATATCGAGCCCGTTTTTTAGGAACAGATAAAAGAATCGAAGCTTACCATAATCTTATCGAACTCATGGTTTTTCTTCATCAATCTCATCCTGAAGAAAACTATGATGCTGAAGCTTTTTATTTTTTAGAAAAAGCCAAAGCCCGGGCTTTTCTTGATAGTCTTGAATTATCAAAAATTCATCTAGCAAGGAAAATAAATAGTCAACTTGAAAATAAAGAACAAGAACTCCTTAAAGACATTTCTTATCTTTATACCAAAATTCTCGCTGCTTCAACTTCCCCGGAAGAGAAACAACACCTTCAACAAGAGCTTGTGGCCAAAGAAGAAGAATTGGAGTCTTTAAAGCGAGAAATAAGAGCTAGTGATCCGGCTTATGCTAGTCTTCAATATCCAGAAATAATCAAACTCCACGAAGCCCAGCAATTGTTAGATAAAAAGACCGCCTTCCTTCTTTACTGCGTAGACAATGATCAAGGACTAGGATTGTTGCTAACGAAAAAAAAGCTTAATATCTTTTCAATTCCTGATCGGGAAAAACTCCAAAAATTAACAACTAACCATTTATTGGAAGTAACCGACAGAAATAATCATACTTTCTCTGCGGCCCAGAAATTACATTCTTTCCTCATCCCCAGTTATATTAGTGATAACATTGAAAATCTAATCATCATCCCTGATGATGTTCTTCTGCGGATTCCTTTTGAAACCTTAATTAACCCAAAATCTAAAAAATGGCTAATTCAGGATTTTACCATAAGCTATTCTCCATCAGTTTCTTCCCTTCGGGAAATAATTCTGCGAAGAAAAACGAATGGTTACAAAACAACCAAAGATATTCTCGCAGTGGGAGATCCACAATTTAATCTTGGAGAATCAAAAGAAGATAATGGCCAAAGTCCAATCCAAAGCTTTTTTTCGACCGCAAATATAAATTTTTCCCCGTTAAAATATAGCCCTCTCGAGGTTAAGAAAATAAACAATATATTTAAGAAAAAGAGCGAAGTTTATACGCAAGCCCAAGCTAAAGAAGAAAATATTAAAAGCTTAAATTTAAGCAATTACAAAATTATTCATTTCGCAACCCATAGTGTTATTGACGATAAAGTTCCCGCTAGATCAGCGATTATTCTCTCTCTGGATGACGATCCCAACGAAGATGGTTTCCTGCAGATGAGGGAGATATATAATCTTCATTTAAAAGCAGATTTAGTTACTCTATCCGCTTGTGAGACGGGATTAGGAGAATTTATCCGTGGAGAAGGCATTGAAGGAATCAACCGCGCCTTCTTTTATGCCGGAGCTTCGGCCGTCTTAATGAGTTTATGGGCCGTAAATGACCAAGCAACTTATCAACTAATGGAAAGATTTTATTATCACCTCAAAAATTCCTTGCCTCTAGCTAAAGCTTTAAGAAAAGCAAAATTAGAATTAATAAATTCTGATGTCCTTACTCATCCCTATTACTGGGCAGGTTTTATTATCTCTGGTCAAGCTAATAAATCAATCTTTACCCACTCAAAAATCAAATGGATCCTGGTTACAATAAGTGGTCTTCTCCTTGGAAGTGCAATTTTTATTTCCATAAAAAGAAAAAACGGCCATCTTAAACCTTCCCACTAAAATATTGCCATCTAGTGAGAAAATTTTCCCTTAAAACTACTCTATATTAATACAACTGAATATAAAATTTCTTTGCGAGGAATAAACTTCATTGGTATAATCACCAGCAAATGAAAAATAAAGGGCAGGAGTTCGAGAAGCTATTTTCCCAGTTTAGGCGATTTATCCTGATAAATATCCAAAAGTTTGACCTTCCCAAAAAAGGTATTGACCCGGAAGACATTTTACAAGAAGTAAAAATAAAGCTCTGGAAATTAATTGAAAATGAGAAAAATATTGCCAACTTACCGTCTTATATAAAGAAGATTATTAACTCATCAATAATTGACTATCTCCGTCGGCGAAGGCGAGATGAAGAACTAATAACAAAAGAAAAAGAAGTAAAAATCTCGGAAAAGGAAGAAATTTACAATCGAGACAGGTTGGAAATCGAGGAAGCAAGAACTATTCTCTATGACGCCTTGGAATGTTTAATTGAATCAAGAAGACAAGTAGTAAAGTTATTTCTATTGAATATGACTCTGGAGGAAATCTCAGTAATATTGAAACAAACCAAAGACAAAACGAGAAATCTCCTTTATCGAGGATTAAACGATTTAAAAAAAATCCTAAAGGAGAGAGGCTTTGATTGTGAAGATTAATCAAATAAATCTACCTAAGATTTTCCGGGAGCTTATTAATTCTAATAAACCCACCTCTCGCCATGACTGCCCTGATCCAAAAACCCTCCTCGCCTTTTATCAAGGGAAACTATCAAAAAGAAAAACGAAAAAAATCTCTAACCATTTAATACACTGTTCTGGTTGCCTTGAAGAGCTCGACCTCATCAGAAGCATCAAAAGGGAAGAGAATTTTTTAATAGACAAAATACTCGAGATAAAAGGAAATCCAAAAGAAAAATCTTCCTTTGCTTTAAAATGGGCCCTTAAACCAGTTCCAGCCCTACTAACCTTTAGTACAGCTTTAATTATAATTTTGATAATGATTTTCAATCCTTTTAATAAAGAAATATACCGGGGAGGAGAAAATTTTATTGCTAGCCTTCCCTCACCAAAATATTTAACCGCACCCAAACCAACTTTAATCTTTAAATGGCCTGAACTAGAGAATGCCCAATCTTACTATTTTGAAATATTTGATGAAACTCTTTTTCCCCTTTGGCGGGCGGGACCATTAACAACTAATCGAATTATTATCCCCTCTGAAATATTACAGAAAATTGAAGCTAATCAGCGTTATTTTTGGGTTGTTTCCGCCCAGCTAAAAGATGGAACAAGAATTGAGTCCCCTCTTACCCCGTTTAAATTGAAAACATCCAACTAATTAAATTTAATTGAAGAAAATGGTTCTCCGTTAAGGACAAACGCTGCCCAATAATGAGGATGAGCATACTTCTTTAACATCTTAATTTTAGCTAACTGTAAAGCTTCAATTTTCGGCTTTCCCTCACTAAGAAAATGATAGAAATTCTCCATAAACTCGGCCGTGGACTTATCTGAGACATCCCATAAAGAAGAAACAACACTTCTAGCGCCGGAATAAAAAAAACTTCGCGGCAACCCTAAGACGCCTTCGCTTTTTTCTAACGTTCCTCGAGCTGTCTGGCAGGCAGAAAGAACAACCATTTCTGCTGAGAAAGAGAGGCCATAAATTTCTCTCACTTGGAAAAATCCATCTTCATTTAATTCCTCTTCTGGAGATAAAACAATCGCAGAACGCAGCGGCACTTCTTCATCTAAAAAACCATGACAAGCAAAATGAAGAATAAGAACATTATCGAGTTTTTCTTTCTTCAAGATCGATTCTGTGGCTTTATCTCCCAAGTATATTTTTTTATATTCCTTAGGAAAAAACCGGCTGATTCTTTTTACTTCTTTTTGGCTAAAAGGAAGAGAGGCCAATTTGAACCCCTTTTTTTTGTATATTTCTAGTAACAAACTATAAGTTGATTTATTAATTAATTCTGATCCCAACTTCTTCTTTTTATACTTTGGACTCCCAAAGGCCATAAAAACTTTGTTATTACGGGGAATACTTCGACGGCACAAGTATAAAAGGGATGAAATTGAGGGGCTATAAGAAATAGAATATTCCTCCCCGAGGTATTTTCCACTAGGAAAAACTAGAGCTTCAAAAGGAAGATAATGTAAAAGTCCATCAGGAATAATAATCAAATATTTAATTTCTGGTGATAGGCTTTCCATCGCCTTCTCCAGTAATTGATGATATATCCTTTGGGCAGCCAGAATCCCTTGGAAATTGCTAATAGGTTGGTCAGAGAGTAATTTCAAATACCCTCTTATGGAGTTAACAATTTCCTGTTCACCAGGAAGTTTAATGATTTTTTTTACATCTTTGCTAATTATAAAAAGCAAAGAAAATTTATTACCTAGAAAATATTCCAGAAGGGCCACTTTTTTGTTCAAAAACATTTTCTTAACTTCTCTAAGAACAGGAAAATCATTGATTTGAGACAAACTGGTTTCGGGGACAGCTTCTCGTATTTTTATTAAGTGAATCATATATTTTTCTTCCAATTCTTTATAATCTTCTAAAAGCTTTGCTTTTTGTTCTTCCCCAAGGTTCGGCAGTGCTAACTGTCCAAGAACCTGGGAAAATTGCAGATTCATATTTCTTTCTTCTTCTCTAAGTTTAGTAGGAAGACGCTCTTGAAATACTCTCTGTGATATGTTTAAACTTTCCAGAAAAGCCTGGGCTTTGGCTCTTTCTACTGCTTGAAAGGCTCTCTCCAAATTATTCTCATCAGGATTTTTTTCATACTCATGATAAATCAAATTAATCCAGTCTTCGTAAACCCGATGCTTATCTTTCGAGAACGATGTTTTAAAAATATCAAGAGCAATCTTATTTCTAATTTCCTCCACCTGATTAATCGACTTTTCATAATAATAGATGGCTTTTGCCGAATTACCCTCCTTTTCCAAGCATTTGCCTAATCCATAATAGGCTTCCCAAAATACTTCTCCATTAAGAATTTGATCTTTTAAAGAAATCGCCTGAGAAAAATATTTTTTTGCTTGAGCTATCTCCCCCTTCTTTAAATAAACTAGCCCTAAATTATTTAATATAACAGCAATTGTTCCAATATCATTCAAATCATTAGCATAATTTATTGCGTCATTTAAATATCTGATTGATTTATTATAATTGCCTTTCTCTAAGTATATAAACCCTAAATTATTAAGAGCAATCATTGAAAAATACTTGTTTCCGATCTTTTTTGATAAATCTAATGCTTCTGTTGAGAAATAAATTGAATCTTGCATATATGATTTATTCATGTTTTTTTTCAATCTATTAAAAAAATTAACTCCCAGATTTAACAGAACTGTAATTTTAGTCTCATTATCATTTGTAATTTTTGCTCTTGATAGAGAATTCATTAAAATTTCTGAAGACCTATCATATAACTCAAATTGATCATAAATAGTTCCGATGTTGTTTAGACAGGCGGATTGTTGGGAGAGATTGCCGAGTTCCTGGGCTATTTCTAATGCCTCAAAATAATGAGACAATGCCCGGGTATAGTCATTGATTCGCCAGAAATAAAAGCCTATGTTATTTAGGCATTGACCAATTTCTCTCTTCAAATTTATTTTTCTAGCTAAGTCTAAAGCTTGGAGATTCAGCCTATAAAAATTTTCAAAATCAAACATACCCCAATAGGTAACACTTAATTGCCTCAAGCACTTTATTACATGATCAGGACTATTTATAGCCTCAGCCTGAGAAATAGCCAGTTTAAAAGATGTAACCGAACCTGGATAATCTTGTTTAGCTCTTAATATCTTGCCTTGATTATAATGGTCAAATATTTCAAAAATATAATTTCCTCTTTCTACCCATTTCTCCATCCCAGAATCACAAGCTAGATCATATGCTTGCCGGTAAAATTCCTCTGATTTAGTCAAATCACCTTGATTCCAGCAAATATCACCAAGATGAAAGAGGCTTTCAACTTGACCCTCTAGATTTCCTGCCTGCTCAGCAAGGGTAACCCCAGATTCGAAAATTTCTCGAGCCTCTTCAAACTTTCCCTGCTCTCTTAGTTTTCTTCCTTTGGCTAATAACTCTTCGACGC
The DNA here is from genome assembly GCA_002084865.1 of Candidatus Atribacteria bacterium 4572_76. Classification (GTDB taxonomy): domain Bacteria; phylum Atribacterota; class Phoenicimicrobiia; order Phoenicimicrobiales; family Phoenicimicrobiaceae; genus Sediminicultor. Next base: position 1,462 of record NBMG01000017.1, on the reverse strand, counting down.
TTTTTTGATTTCCCTGTACTGTTTTGACCTCAACCGCCTTTGACTGTTCTTGCTCTTTGCTCGGAGACAAAAATAAGTTAAAAACACCAATACTAATAGCTACTATCAAAAGGCATAAATAAAGCAGTTTTCTTATAATCTGGGCACGCACTTTAACTTTTTCCCACTATATTAAGAAAATTTTCTCTTGTCAATTTTTTTATCCTCAGCCCTTTTTTGGCAATTATCCTTGTGTTTTTACTAACTAACTCTAAAAGATAGGAAAAAGCCTAAGTTCTTCCATAGCTTGTTCCTCCACAGAAGAAAAAATAAGGAACACTTCTTCGCCAATTAACTAATTAATCATCTATCTATCTTTTTTTCTCCCCCTTTCCTCCCCCCTCTTGTCAATCCTTCCTTTCCACTTTCATTTTTCCCTACCTATCTTTTTTCCTCCCCTTTGGTAAACATCTAAGATTATCATTCCTTCTTCTTATCTTTTCCCCCCTTATTATTTTATCTCCCATTGATTTTTTTATTTTCCTCTCTTAAGATGAAATCTTCCCCAATCACTAAAAGGAGACGAAAATAAAAATGCGAGTATCCCACATTTTCCTTCTCTCCTTCATTTTACTTTTCTGTTTCTCTAATCTCTTTGGAGGTCAAGAGCGACCGCGAGTAAGAGAGTTTGGAATTAAAATAGGAGTTCTCCCTCCGGGACCTTTAAACGCTATCACCGATGTTTCAGGTGTAAAAGTTGGCCAATTAACCTTAATTAAAGGGGAAAGCATCCGCACGGGGGTAACCGCTATCTGCCCCCACGGGGGAAATATCTATCAGGAAAAAGTTCCGGCTGCTATTTATGTTGGCAATGGATATGGGAAACTAACTGGAATTTCTCAGGTTAATGAACTAGGCAACATTGAAACACCAATAATTTTGACCAACACCTTAAGTGTTCCTGTCGCGGCTGAAGCTTTGATTGAATACACTCTTGCTCAACCAGAAAATGAAAAGGTTGGCTCTGTAAATCCTATTGTTGGAGAAACAAATGATGGCTGGTTAAATGATATTCGCCAGCGCGTTATAACCAGGGAAGATGTAATTGAAGCGCTCAAAAAGGCAGCCTCAGGCCCGGTAGAAGAAGGTGCCGTAGGGGCAGGCACAGGAACAATCTGCTTTGGCTATAAAGGAGGAATTGGCACTGCCTCCCGAAAGCTCCCTGAAGCTTTGGGTGGCTATACTATCGGGGTATTAGTTCAAACTAATCACGGAGGAATTCTCCAGATAAATGGCTTTCAAGTTGGGGTTAGGCTAGGGAAATATTATCTACAAAATATTCTCACTAATGATTCCCCGGGATCCTGCATGGTTATCGTGGCTACCGATGCTCCCCTTTCCTCCCGCAATTTAAAAAGACTTGCCAAAAGGGCTCTTCTGGGGATTGTACGCACCGGGGGGTTCTATTCCAACGGAAGTGGGG
>NBMG01000016.1 GCA_002084865.1 Candidatus Atribacteria bacterium 4572_76 | reverse complement strand
AGAGGTGATTTTTTAAATGAAAGAGGCAATGTTTTATAAATTAATCGACAAAGATAAAGGTATTATAAAATGTCTGCTTTGCCCCAAAGAATGCCTGATAAAAAAAGGCCAAGTTGGTTTTTGCCGAGCCCGGAAAAATATAGATAACCAACTTTATTCTTTAATCTATTCTAAAGTTTCCTCTTACGGAATGGACCCTATTGAAAAAAAACCGCTTTATCATTTTTGTCCCGGCACAATGGTTTTATCACTGGGCACAATAGGATGCAATTTTGCTTGTGATTTCTGTCAGAACTGGACTATTTCTCAGGCAAATATAAAGGATGTTCAAGTGGAGGAGTTATCCCCCGAAAAGGCAATACAATCAGCCCTGCAGAATAATTCTCCGGCAATATGTTACACTTATTCTGAGCCCTTAATCTGGTATGAATATATTTTAGATACTGCCAGATTAGCTAAAAAAAATAATTTGAAAAATATATTAGTTACTAACGGATTTATTAATCGTGAACCCCTAATTAAACTTTTGCCTTTTATTGATGCCATGAATATTGACCTTAAATCTTTCCGAAATTCCTTTTATCAAAAATATTGTAAAGGAAATCTTTCTCCTGTACTGCGCACTATAGAGCTTTCTAAAGAATATTGTCATATAGAGATAACCAATTTAATCATTCCCGGTCTAAATGATAGCGAAGAGGAAATTAAAGAGATGGTGGATTGGATTTCTTCTCTAAGTGAAGATATACCTTTGCATTTTTCTCGCTATTTCCCCTGTTATAAGATGGATATTGAAGCAACACCCATTTCGACCCTACAGAAGGCTAAGTCTATTGCTCAGAAAAAATTAAAGTATGTATATGTAGGAAATATTTGGGATGAGGAAGCCAACACCACTTATTGTGGAAATTGTAAAGAAACTTTAATCAAACGAACAGGTTATAATATTATTAATATGGGTTTAGATAAAGATGGAAAATGCAAATATTGTGGAGAAAAGGTGGCCCATCTTTAAATGCTAATAATTGTTTCTTGGTAATTAGAAGTATAGAGATATAAGATTGTCATGTGTGCCCATTTCTCATTTCGTAAAGTTGACATTTAACTATCTCTTCTGTTATATTTTCTTTAGCTGGATATTTATCTTTTGTTTCATTGGAAACATCTATTTTTTATAATAATGAAGGACTTCATTTTATCTCTAATATTTCACCACAAGTCACAAAATTGGGACAATAAAAGGTTAAGTACAAAGATTAAGTAGAGGGTAATTATATATATTATGTATAAGAAAGGTGTCAGATTAGTTTTAACCTTCTTTGTGCTCATGAGTTTTTGGTTGGCTCTCAGCCAAAATCTTGAACCGATTTCATTGCTTATTGGTGCTCTCTTTTCCTTTCTGGTTGCCTTATTGAGTTATGATTTTTTTATTAAACCAGACGAGGGTATCCGCGGAAGAGTTATTCGAACGATTTGGTTGTTACTTATTTATATTTTTGTTCTACTTTACGAGATGTTTCTTGCCAGCATTGATGTAGTCTATCGAGTTATAACTATGGATATCAATCCGGAGGTGGTTATGATAAAGACAGATATAAAATCAGATTTAGGAATCGTGCTATTAGCAAATTCTATAACCCTAACACCTGGCACTATCACCATCGACATCGAAGGTGATCATCTTTACGTCCACTGGTTGTATGCACGTACAACCCATTTTGGGCATGCAGCAGAATTGATCAAAGGACGATTTGAACACTGGTTAGGGAGAATATTTATATGACTGCTATGACCATAATTATTACTGTATTAGGTATAACTGCTTCACTTGCTCTTTATCGGGTCATTTTTGGGCCTACACCATGGGATAGGTTAATAGCCGTTAATCTTATCTCCTCTAAAGTAGTTATGATCATGGTAGCTGCTGCGGTATTCTTCAAACGAAGGATATATCTGGATGTAGCACTGGTATACGCTATTATAGGTTTTGTAAGCATAATCGCTATCAGTAAATTTTTAGAAGGTGAGGATACTGACAGAAAATGATAGCTTACCCATTTATATTTCTGGGATTAATTTTTATATTTTTTGGAACACTGGGAATCGTTCGCTTTCCCGATATTTACACAAGGTTACAAACCAGCTCAAAGTGCGATACTGCAGGCGCTGTCGCGTTGCTTGTCGGTTTGATACTTAAGGAAGGGTTTGATTCATTCTCCTTGAGAATATTAATAATATTGGTATTTTTGTTATTTACCAACCCGGTAGCCTCACATGCCATAGCACGCTCTGCTGCCATCAGAGGGACAAAGCCATGGCGGAAGAAAAAGAAATGTTAAAGGGGGAGCAGATTAGAGCTGTAAAATTATGCTAATTGTGTTCTTGATAATGTTACCTGTGCTTGCTTTAGTAGCACTTGAAATAAAAAATCTATTGAGTTCAGTAATAGTATTGTCTGCATTTAGTCTGGTGTTATCTTTGATATTTTACTTTCTACATGCACCCGATGTGGCTATTGCTGAGGCAGCGATAGGCTCCGGATTTGCTACAGTAATATTCCTAATCGCTATCAAAAAGAAAGGCGTGCTTATCATGTTAACCTATCCGCACAGTCGTTTTTTCTATTATGATGATAAGGGTCGGCCAGCAGGTTTCGATTACGATATTTTATCATTATTTGCCAGAAAATTAGGTATCGAGTTGGAGGTTAAATGTGTTCAGGATTGGCAAGAGCTCATCCCGCAGTTCATATCAGGCAAAGGAGATGTTATAGGTGCCGGCATGACTCGCCTGGGTGAGCGCATGAAGTATATCTGTTTCTCTGATGGCTATTTTCCAACTAAAGTAGTTATCGTAACTAATATAGAGAACACCGCATTAAACTCTCTGAGCGATTTAAAGGGTAAAATTGTTACCTCAGTTAAAGGCACCTCCTATCTGTCTGCATTGCAATCAATTGAGGGCATTAAAATTGATACTAACTTCTCCGACCCAAACACATTGTTACAAGCAGTATCTGAAGGCAGAATCAACACCGTTGCTGTTGACTTACCAGAGGCATTAATAGGGCACATATTTTATCCTAACCTGAAAAATGTCGATGCCATTACTGATTTACAACAGTACGGATACGGTGTATCTAAAGATAAGCCAGAGCTGTTAGCTGAATTGAATTCTTTCTTAAAAGAGATCAACGAGGATGGCACCTATCAAAAAGTGTATAGTAAATACTTTCACTAAATAATATTTTATGGAATAATGGATGTCCAAAGAAATGAAAAAAGCTTTTTTTATTATTATAATACTTGTAATGGCCATATTATTTATCTTGTCTGTCGATATCGAATATGGCAATCCGAAGAACCTGGATGTCGCCAATTACTATATCGATCAGGGTCTTCACGATACCGGTGCAACTAACCTGGTTGCGGCCATATATCTTGGTTATCGTGCTTATGACACCCTTATTGAGACAATAGTTTTATTTGTAGCAGTAACAGGAGTTGTATTCTGTTTGCGGGGGAAAAGATAGATGGGGAGTTCAAAGATAATTAAGACCATAGCCCAGAAGCTATTTCCTTTCATCGTGCTTTTTGGATTTTATCTGATATCACATGGGCATCTATCGCCAGGTGGTGGTTTTCAAGGTGGAGTTGTGCTAGGTACAGCTATAATACTTTTAGCACTCTCTCATAGCATAGAGCAAACGGAAAAGAAATTTAGGAGTAGATGGTTAAACATGTTGGAGAAATTAGGGATATTAACTTTAATCTTTTTGGGTTTTCTGGGTATATTACTGGGTTACTCCTTCCTAAGCAATTTTTTACCATTGGGTAAGCCAGGCCAGATTGCCAGTGGCGGGTTGATGTTGCTTTTTAACATAGCCATCGGTATTAAGGTAGCTGCGGGTGTTTCAGTTATATTCTATGCATTAGTTAGGTATAGAGGTGAAATATGACTCCCATAAATATCAGCCTTTTGGTCTTCATGATTGGCTTGTATGGTGTAATGAGTAAAAATAATCTGATTAAAAAGATCATGGGGCTAACCATAATGAACGGCGGTATTGTGTTATTTTTTATAAGCATCGGCTACAGAGAAGCTGGCTTAGCGCCAATATTGGAGAAGGGGACGATTGACGGCACCACCACCATAGTTGTTGATCCGCTGCCTCAAGCGCTGATGCTTACTGCAATTGTTATCGGTATTTCTGTAACTGCATTGGCATTAGCGCTAATCGTAAAAATCTATTCCAAATACAAGACTTTAGACATTCAACAACTATCAAAGGAGCGATAATTATTTGTCAATTCATATCCCCATACTAATTATAATATCACCGCTTCTGGCTGCATTTCTTGTGTTACTTAGCAGAAAGTATAAGATTATATTGGCGACTGCTAGTATCATAACTTCAATCGTTTTTGTATCGACCCTCTCATCTCGGATTCTATCTGGAGACAAGGTAATATACCATCTTGGAGGCTGGCGAGGTCCGTTAGGCATAAGCTTGGTAGTAGATGGGCTAAGCTTTTTCTTCTCTTTAATAGTACTGGGTTTAGGGCTATTAGTTATTATATATTCTATACCTGAAAGGCGCTATGGCAGAACCTATTATTTTCTGTTGCTTGTTTCTTTAAGTAGCATGATTGGTGTCATTTATACTACTGATATATTTAATATGTACATTTTCTATGAGCTTTTATCGCTCGCTGTGTATTTGCTCATTGCCTATCCTAAGACAGGAGTGACTTTAAGGGCGAGCTTTAATTACCTTATTATGGGCGGTGTGGGGCTATCTTTCTTCCTGTTAGGAGTTGGCTTTCTTTATGCTATGACTGGCACGTTGGATATGTTTCATATAGCTGGACGGCTGTCGGCTGCGTTTGATTCCAGTATGCAGATGGTGATCATGTCCTTTGCGCTCATAGCTACTGGTATGGGCATAAAAATAGCTGTGTTCCCTCTTCACGGCTGGCTGCCAGATGCACATTCTATGGCACCATCACCTGTTAGTGCACTACTTTCCGGTATTACCGTGAAAATAGGCATTTATTGTTTGATTAGAGTGATCTATACTGTATTCAGTGCAGAAATATTTCTTCTTATTAATAGCCATAATATATTGATGGTATTGGGTGTAGTTTCACTTTTATTTGGTGCTAGCATGGCATTAGTACAGAAAGACTTGAAACGATTGCTGGCATATTCGACTATTAATCAGCTTGGAATTGTACTTATCGGGTTGGGTATCGGAACCGAGCTGGGGCTCACCGGAGCCCTATTTCATGTTTTGAACCATGCTATAATGAAGAGCGCTCTATTCTTTTGTGCAGGCATAATGATTACTGAGACTGGCACGAGAGAAGTGAAGGGGCTCAGTGGCTTTGGCAGGCAACAGCCGGCTATAACCTTTGCCTTTATTGTAGCTTCTTTAGGTATGATCGGTATACCACCTATTAACGGCTTTGCAAGTAAATGGTTAATATGTTTAGCAGCTGTAGAGGCTGGTTACACTTTCCTCGTAGTGATCATACTTACAGCAAGCGCGATCGCTGCTGCATATTATTTTCGTGTGATACAAGTGCTTTTTGGTGGTTCACTGAAACAGGGTCCTATGCCTGCCCATGAAGGGGAGCAGGTGATTAATAGAGGTAATCTCTTTAGGTCCTGGCCGATTTACATTTTGGCGGCTGGATGTCTATTACTTGGGCTTTTACCAACTCTGGGCATATCCCTGGTAAAACCAGCGGTTAGTTTACTCTTATTCCATGTTGTTCCCTAAAAAATTAGTTTATATTATATAGAGATATTATCTAAAGGCGGTGAATTCCGGTTTTAAATTCTAATCTTCCACTTTTGACTGTAATCATACCCTTCTTCTTGGTTATAGCTGTGGTATCGTTTGTTAAAGAGCGGTTCAATCGAGCTCAACAACTTCGGCTAATAATGGTTATTATATTTATTGTTGCGATAGTAATGGCTTGTTTGCTTGGACTTATGTTATTTGAGATTCTCAAAGGTAACACGATTCATAGCGTCTTTTTGCCACAGATGGCTCCCTTTGGGCTACGCCTTCAAGTAGATGGTCTAAGCATTGTCATGGCTTTAATTGGCTTCTTACTATGGCTTGCGGTTTCTATATATTCTATAAACTATATTAAAATTAATCTGGTTAGCTACTATTCTTTATTGTTGATTGTACTGGGAGCTGTTCAAGGCTCGGTATTTGCCAAAGATCTTATAAGTTTCTATGTATTCCTCGAAATAACGGCTGTGGCTACGTATTTTCTCATAATACATAAAAGAAGTGTTGACGCATTACAAGCTGGATATAAGTATATACTTATGACTTTAATCGGCGCTTTTCTTATTTTATTTGCTATTATTTTGGTCTATGTAAATACGGGTAGCTATGAAGTAATTGCGGTTGCCAAGTCTGGCGGCATTATAGCAGCTGTACTATTTTTATTGGGTTGCTTTGTCAAAGCTGGTGCAGTCCCACTACACATCTGGTTGCCGGATGCACATCCTGCTGCACCGTCGCCGGTCAGTGCTTTTCTATCCGGTATGATGATAAAGATAGGTGCTTATGGCGTAATAAGGTTTATCTTTCCTGTATTGAACTTCGATTTACCTGCTACCAACTTTGGAGAGCTATTAAGTTCACTAATTATGTCTATCGGTGTAGCTTCTATGTTAATAGGTGTAGTCCTGGCTTTGTTACAAACAGATATTAAGCGATTATTAGCATATCACAGTATAAGCCAGATGGGATATATTCTCTTGGGTATAGGGCTGGGTACTAAGCTTGGTCTGGCAGGCGGGCTGTATCACCTGGTGAACCATACCATGTTCAAGGGATTGCTATTCCTGTGTATGGGTGCAGTCATCTATTCGGTTGGTACGAGGGAGCTTAATAATTTAGGTGGCTTGTGGAAGAGGATGCCGATAACAACATCCACCTGTATTATTGCTGCCTTAGCTATTTCAGGCATACCGCCGTTTAATGGATTTGCAAGCAAGACAGTGCTTGTTGAAGCTGTAGCCAATCATAACTTTGTACTTAAGTTTGTCATGATGGTCACTGCCGCACTAACCTTTGCCTCGTTTCTTAAATTAATAAGCTATACCTTTTTCGGTAAACTTAAGAAGCAGTTGATAACCGTCAAAGAAGTACCGCTGCTAATGCAGTTGCCCATGATAGTACTAGCTATTTTATGTGTGCTTTTGGGAATAAATGCACAATTTGTGCTGGACCGGTTTATAGAATTTGCGATAGCTGGGCTAGTTCAGCCTCAACCAATTTTACAGATAAAATTCTGGACTCAAGGTAAAGTTTTAGATGCTTTATTTATAATAATTTTAGGTTTCATTGCCTATTTTACGGCTTCAAAGCTGGGGTTAATAGGTCGGAAAAAGAAAGAATTCGAGATGGGAAGTTTTACGGCAAAGCTGGTCAAGTATTTAAGTGTGGATAGAATTTATTGTAATATTGCTATATTGGTAGGCAAGTTATGTAAGAAGCTCGACAGTGTACACCCACGAGATTTGAACATTCACCTATCCTGGGTGTTACTGACTTTAATTGCATTGTTTGTGATATTATTTTTTGCAACAGTTTAGTTTTTCTAAATTTTTCTCTTTCCCCTCAGAAGTTAGAGGATTATTAGCGTAGGACAGATGTCTCGCTTGTTTATAATGTCATTGCTGGAGAACGAAGTGAGCGTGGCAATCTCATCTATAAACCATAAATCATTAACTAAAAACCAGTTTTATATCTTGTATTTTTTAAACTGGTAAACTGGCCAACCAGCTAACCGAGCAACTAAGTTATTTTATATTTTTTACTAACGACTAATTAAGATATCTCAAATAGACATAAATCGAAGCGATGATGAGATTAATTATAACCAGAGGAAGGGATACTTTGACAAAATACCAGAAGGGAATAGGCTGATTATTTTTTTCGGCAATATCAGCAACCATTAAGTTAGAAGCTGTCCCAATTAGGGTACCATTAGCTCCAATATTCGCTCCCAAAGCAAGCGCCCACCATAGTACAGTAATGGCAGTAGACCCAAGGTGATGGGAAATATTTTCGATTATAGGAATAGCTAAGGCTACAATAGGGATATTATCGAAGAATGAGGACATGAAGGTAGATAATCCAAGAGTGATTAAACTTAAAAAGTTTAAATTTCCCCCTGAAAAACTTAAGAGTTTGGAAGAAATAATTTCAATTAATCCATTTTCCACAAGAGTCCCCGCCAAGACATTTAATCCAATTAGAAAGAAAATTATCCTCCAATCAATTTGAGCATAAATTTCATCTGGTCTATCCTGACTAATGATTAGTAAAATTATTGCACCTGATAAATAAATTATGGCCAGATTTAGATTGATTATATGGGAAAAGAAAGATGCTATAAGAACAATACTTAAGATTAATAAAGAATTTTTAAATAGAGCAGGATTAGTAATGGCCTTTTTTTCATCAATTTTATTTAGGCGGGAAATAATTTCTGTTGGTATATTATTTTTTCTAAGAGTATCTTTAAAAAGATTAATGAGATAAAATATATTTGCAATTACAAGTATTAATGATATTGGAGTCATGTGGTATATAAAATCATAAAAATTAAGATTAGCAGCAGACCCTATCATGATATCGACCGGAGTTCCGATATAAGTCGCTAATCCACCGATGTTGGCAAATATAATTTCTGAAATTAGAAAAGGTAAGGGGGATATTCCTAAGATATATGTAATAGCCAAAGTAATATTTGTTAGAAAGAGCAGGGTGGTAATTTCATCTAATATCGAGGAGAGAAAACCGGCCAAGAAAGAAAGGGTGATTAGAAGAATTAAAGGATTTCCCTTACTATATTTGATAACTTTTAGAGCTAAATATTGGAATATCCCACTCTCTTTTGCTATTATAGTAAAGATCATTATCCCAATGATGATACCCAATTTATTGAAATCTATATAACTAATAGCTTGATCAAATTTTATTAAACCCAAGACAATGGCGAAAATTGCTCCAAAAAAAGCAGAGGTTGCTCTAATTCTACGGTTGGTAAATATTAAAAAATAAGTTATAATTAAAACAATTAAGCTAAGAGTCAATTTAATCATTTTTATGATTCCTTAAAATACTTATCGCTGGACTAAAAACATAGTATTCGACTAAATAGTATATAGAATATACTAGCAAAAATTATAACATATAATTTTTATTTGTGTACTGCTAAAGTTAAAAATATTTTGAGATTTTAAAAGATGTTTATAAAAAAGGAGAAATAGAAAATGTGGCTAGATTTTCTTTTAGGATCATTTTCCAAAAATATTGGAATTGATTTAGGCACTTCTACCACCCTTGTACATATCAAGGGGAAGGGAATTGTCTTATACGAACCGTCAGTTGTTGCTTTTAAAGACGGGGGGGACAGGATATTAGCAGTAGGGGAGGAAGCGAAAAAGATGCTGGGGAGAACTCCCCGAGGCATATTTACCGTCAGGCCCTTAAAAGAAGGTGTAATAGCTGATTTTGAAGTTACTGCTGAAATGTTAAAATATTTTATTAAAAAAGTTCATAATCCTAATCGTTTTACCAGGCCATCGGTGGTAATTTGTGTTCCTACCGGGGTTACGGAGGTAGAAAAAAGAGCAGTATCGGAAGTTGCCTATAAGTGTGGAGCGGGACGGGTATTTTTAATAGATGAGCCCATAGCAGCTGCGATTGGTGTAGGGCTTCCCATATTTGAACCGATGGGAAATTTGGTAATAGATATAGGAGGAGGAACTTCCGAGGTAGCCGTAATATCTTTGGGAGGGATAGTGGTAAGCGAATTAAGCCAAGTAGCAGGGGATTATATCAATGAAAACATTAGTAAATATATTAAACAAGCACATAATTTATACATTGGCGAATTAACTGCTGAAGAAATTAAGCTTGGTTTATCCGCAAATAAGACAGATAGAGAAAATGGTACTTATGAGATTAGGGGGAGAGATAAAGTTACGGGTCTCCCTAAAATAATTAGTATTTCTAAAGACGAATTAAGGGAAGCCCTTTCTGAACCGCTAAGAATAATTGCCAATACAGTGAGGATGGCCTTAGAAAAAACTCCCCCTGAATTGATTTCCGATATTGTGGATAAGGGAGTAATTATGACTGGCGGAGGTTCGCTTCTAATGGGATTATCAGAACTTTTACAAGAAGAGATAGGCATTCCGGTATTTATACCTCCAGAACCAGTGTACTGTGTGATTAAGGGAATAGGAAAGGCTTTGGATGATTTTAATTTTTACCAAAGGGTATTAATTAGAACATCCAAAAGAATTTAAATTAGCGTAGAGCGTATAGCGTTTAGCGGATAGGATATTAGTTACCCAATTATCCGGTTAGCTAGTTAAAATATAGTAATAAGTGATGAGTAATTAAAGATTTACCAATTTACAAATTCACCAATTGACCAATTAGAAATTCCGGTTGCAAGTTACAAGATTATTTGGTTAACCTGTTCACCGGTTAGTTGGTTGGCAAGTTATAAGATAAAAGATAAAACCGTAGGACAGGCATTTCGCTTATCTATCTAAATGTAGGGGCTTGGTTTATCAAGCCCGTCTGTTTCTTCTGTCATTCCTGCGAAAGTAGGAATCCAGAGTATTTCATATCCACATATGTATGAATTAAATTAACTGGTAAACTGAGTAACCGGCTAACTAGCTTTTATCCTAATCAACTAACTAAATTAATCGGTCAATTGGTCAATTGGCAAATCGGTAAATTGAATAATTGGAGAATTGATAAATTTGAAAAAATTTTTCTCTCAAAATAATACTTTTATAATTTTTATTCTATTAATTATTATAACTATTTTTATAATGACTATAGACTATCATGGTAAGGCGTACCTTAATTGGTTGGAGAGTATCGGATTAAGGCTTTTTTCTCCTGTTAATCGGGGAATAACTTTAGTTGCTGATAATACAAAAAACTATTTAAAAGCTATTGCCGAATTTAAGAGAGTGGAAGAAGAGAATAAAGAGCTAAAAGAAAAAATTGAAATTACCTATCAGGAAAACGCTATATTAAAAGAAAAATTGATAGCTTATGATAGATTGAAAAAGCTGTTAGAAATTAAAGAGTCTTTTTCTTATGAAATGATCCACTCTTTGGTAATTAGCCGAGAACCGGGAAATTGGTTTAATAGTATAATTATTGATAAGGGAACAACTGATGGAGTAAGGAAAAATATGGCGGTAGCAACTTATCGCGGATTGGTGGGAAGGGTAGTTAGTGCTGATTCCCGAACAGCAAAAATATTGTTAATATTAGATCAAAGAAGTGCTGTAGGGGGCATGATTCAGAGATCAAGAGATATAGGGGTAGTGAAGGGAAGCGAAGGCAATTATTGTTATATGGAATATCTTTCCCACGATGCTGATGTAAAAATAAATGATGTGGTGATCACTTCCGGATTAGGAAGCATTTTTCCCAAGGGGATTATTATTGGTAAGATAGTAGGGATAAAAAAGGAAAGCCATGATTTATTTCAAAAAGTAATAATAAGGCCAGAGGTGGATTTTACCAAATTAGAAGAAGTATTTGTAGTGAAAAAAACTGAGTAAAACCTGGAGGAAGAGTGTGTAGCGGGTAGCGTTTAGCGTATAGGATATTAGTTATCCAGTTACCCGGTAAGTTTTGTAATAATGTGTAATGTGTGACAAAGTAACCTGTTTTTGTAAACTTAAGAGCATAAACTCATTACTCATTACGGGCAGACACAAGGTCTGCCCCTACTAATTTCTCCTGTATTTTGACGCAATACGCAATACGATATATTATATACTAGCGATTAATTTAATTAGTAACTGGTTATAACAGATGATTAGTTGATGAATTTGTATTATACCAATTAACCACTAACTAGCTAACTAATATATTTGGTTAGTTATTTTATCTTGCATTTATTACTAACGACTAAATACTAAATACTAACGACTAGTTTAAGAGGAGGAATCATTATTTATAAAGTAATAAAATTAGAAAATGATTTAAGAATCGTAGTAGAAGAAATGCCCTACATGAAGTCTGTAGCGCTAAAGTTCCTCAGGAACAATTTAAAACTGCTTTTGATGTGTTAGCAGATATAATTTTAAATTCGTTAATGAGAGAAGAAGACCTTCGTAAGGAAAAAAATGTAGTTATCGAGGAGGTAAAAAAATATCAGGATATACCGGAGGAGTTAGTAGAAATCTTGCTTGACAAGATAATATGGAAAAATCATCCTTTGGGGAGGCCTGTTCTCGGAGACGAAAAGAGTGTAAGAAATATTCAAAGAGAAGACCTTTTATCATATATAAGTAAATTTTATCGTCCAAATAATTTGGTAATAAGTGTTGCAGGTAATATTAAGACAGCGGATGTAATTCTGCAGGTTGAGGAATATTTTAAAATAATGGAAAAAGGTAAAATTAAAAATTATTTGCCCGCAAAGGATAATCAGAAAAATACTCAAATAGGAATAAAATTTAAAAAGAGCAGCCAGACTCATCTTTCTTTTGGTTTTCCCGGGATTTCCCGGTTAGATCCTGATAGATACTCCACGGATTTATTAGATATAATATTGGGCTCGGGATTAAGTTCCCGGCTTTTTCAAGAAATAAGAGTTAAAAAAAGTTTAGCTTATGATATCCACTCATTTATTCAGTATTTTAACGATATCGGTTCTTTTAATATTTATGCCGGTATCGATTCAAGTAAACTAAGAGAAACTATCCAGACAATTTTAGAGGAGCTTAATAAAATAAAAGATAATAATTTAAAAGAAGATGAATTGAGAAAAGCAAAAGAAATGTATAAAGGCGCACTATCTTTAAGTTTGGAAGGTACTTTAAGCAGGGCATTTTGGCTAGGGAATAGGATGCTTTTGTATGGCAGACCTTCAACTTTTGATGAAATAAAAGAAAAAATTGAAGAAGTAAAAGTGAAAGATATTCAGAAAATGGCTCAAAATATTTTTAGCAAAGATAAAATAAATTTATCCATTGTTGGTCCCTTCAAAAGAAAGGATAAAGAAGAATATGATTCTCTTTTGGAGAAATTAGGCTAGACGATAATGAATGTAATTCGTATCTCATATGTATAGTTATCCGATTACCCGGTTACCCAGTTTGCCGGTTAAAATACAGGTTACAAGTTACAAGTTTCAAGTTTTATAGGAATGATGGATGTGGGGGCTCGATTCATCGAGCCCGCAAAACACGGGTCGGATAAATCCGACCCCTACATTAAGAGATATAAGTGATATACCAATAGTCACAGTATGCTATAGGATATTCTGAAGTGTTTTGAGTTTTGAATTATGATTTCTGTTTTTAGCTTTAAGCTTTTAACCTATACGCTGTACGCTCTACGCTATATATTATAGCTAACGACTAAATACTAACGACTATTTAATCGGTGAATAAGGATACAATAACATGCCATTAAAATTAGGGATGGGAGATATTATTAGATTAAAGAAAAAACATCCTTGCGGAGGTTTCCATTGGGAAATTACCAGGACAGGTATTGATATTGGCTTAAAGTGCCTTTGTTGCGGCAGAAAAGTGTTAGTTCCCCGGGTAAAGTTAGAGAAGAAAATTAAAGAAATCATCCCCAGAGATTAATTTAGTTGTAGAGGAATTTCCTTTTTCCACAAGCCATAATTAGTGAATAGTAATAAAACGAAAAACTAAAAGCGCAAAACTAAATTCATATCTCGTATCTCGTGAATCGTATCTTGTAAAGATGGTTAGCCAGTTAACCAGCTAACCAGCTAACTATATGTTTACGCTAAACGCTGTGCGCTCCACGCTATATATACTAGTGCTAACGACTAATTTATTAACTAGCTAACCAGGTAACCAACTAACTAGCTAACTAAATAGATACTCAATACTATATACTCGATACTTTTTTAAAAAACTTGATATCGAAAAAATCTGTGGTATAATATAAATCGTTTTATATTTCTAATTTCCTTGCTCCTGAAGAATCTTTCGGGGGCTGATTAAACCGAAAGGAGGTGGTAACAGATGAGAAGTTACGAAATAATGCTTGCCATAAATCCCCAGTTAGAAGACAAAGAATTAGATTCCTTATTAAATAAATTAAAAAAGCTTATTACTGACGCAAAGGGAGAAATAACCAAGACAAATAAATGGGGCAAAAGAAAGTTAGCTTATGAAATTAAGGATTTCACAGAGGCGATTTATATCGTTTTAAATTTCAATGTAGATGAAAAAATTATTGCGGAACTTGAAAGAGTCATAAAGTTAGAAGATAGAGTTATCAGATATTTATTAATCTTACAAGATAAAGAAAAAATTCAAAATAAAAGATAGTTAATTAAATAAATAAATATTAAAATAAAAAGAGAAATAGGTTAAGAAGGAGGAAAAATATAAATTAATGGCACGATATGGTTCTTTTAGAAGACCACAAAGGAAAGTTTGTCTTTTTTGCAAAGAAAGCCACCGGAAACTGCGCAAGGCATCAACGTACACTGGCTATATCTATAAAAAGAGCAAGAGAAATAGGACTTCTTCCTTATGTGGCGAAATAAATTAGTATATAGTGAAAAATAGCGTGGAGCGTATAGCGTGTAGCGGATAGGATATTAGTTATCCACCCGGTTAACCAGTTGGCCAGTTAAGCTAGTCGTTAGTATTAAATACAAGATAAGATAATTAACCGATTGCCCAATTCACCAATTGACCAATTAAAGACAAGAAATACAAGATAATACAATCAGCCGATTAAAGATATAAGTTGCAAGGTGAGAATTGGTTGATACAATTAACTAACCTAATTTTAATTCTTTAACCGGTAACCGGTAAACCGGCTAACCAGTTCATCTTAAAATTTTTAATTCAAGAGGCTTATTTATTGACTGAACAAATTCCAACTAAATCGATAGTTGAGGGTGCATTTTTAGCAGCAATTACTGCTGTGTTATTTATTATCAGTATATACATTCCCCTATTAGGTACACTGGTGAGTTTTTTGTGCCCTCTTCCGATTATAATTTTATGTTTACGGCATAGCGTAAAGTTTGCTATTATCTCAACTTTTATATCGGGGATTTTAGTAACTATTTTAGCTGGCCCACTGCAAGGACTTATGGTCCTATTGGGTTTTGGAATATTGGGGCTAACTTTAGGTTTCGGCATAAAAAAAGGATTATCTTTAGCCGATATTATTATCATTGGAAGCATAGCTTCTCTTGTTTCCAAAGGTTTAATCCTTTTAATCGGATTTTGGGTTTTAGACCTCAACACCGTATTATTTGATATAGAAGAGTTAGATAAAATTATAACTCAATCTTTAAATATTTATAGCAACATGGGACTGTCTCCGGAACAATTAGCTACCCTGAAAGACTCCTTAACCCAAACCATTAGTATTGTTAAGATAGCATTCCCGGCAATGATTATTCTTGCTTCAATTTTTGATACTATTTTAAATTACTGGATTGCTCGCTTAATCTTAAGGAGGTTTGGGTATAAGTTAGCGAATTTTACTTCTTTCTCTAACTGGAGAGCTTCCAAATCTTTTTTTTGGAGTTATCTTTTAGGGATGGTATTGATAATCCTGGGAGCAACTTACAATATACCTCTTTTGAATAAAATTGGAATAAATATACAAGTTTTTTTTGCAGTGGTATTTTTAATTTATGGCCTCTCTTTAACCGGTTTTATATTGGAGCGGTATAAAATTAAAAATTTTTTAAAGTGGGTTATATATATTCTGGTGTGCTTTCAACCTTTTTTATCCCAAATTGTTACCTGGGCAGCCATGCTAGATATATGGATAGATTTTAGAAGATTACTCGCTAGTAGAAAAGAATAATTTAGTATATAGTATGTCGTATATAGTATATAGTGAAGAAAATAGAATTCATAAGCCTTATTCGTATCGCGTATTGCGTATAGCGTATCGCGCGAGGAATGAAGAAGGCAGAAAACATTATTAGCAAACAGAAGGTAGGGGTTCGATTTATCGAACCCGTTATCCTCGTAGGACAGGCGTCTCGCCTGTCAAGGATAGATTCCCGCTTTCGGGAATGACAGATAATGATTCGGATCGGATAAATCCGACCCCTACGAAAGATAATTGTCAAAGAAAGAATAGTAGGGGCGTATTGCTATACGCCCTCAAGAAATGTATTGCCCTATATGCCCACAGGAGACGAAAGGCAAGCAGTATTAGAAAGGGCACAATTCATTGTGCCCCTACGCTTGAATTTTATTTCTTTATCGCAATACACAATACGATATAATAACGACTAATAATAAATGTTGCTAAAAGTAGTAGAAGAATTTATAATAAATAGAGAATAGAGTAGGGAGGCTTAGAATATGAAAATAATTTTGAAACAGGATATTAAAAAAGTTGGTCAAGTAGGAGACGTAGTTGAAGTAAGTGACGGCTTTGCCCGTAATTTTTTGATTCCTCAAGGTAAAGCAATTTCTTTTACCATGGCTAATTTAAAACAAATAGAATATTTAAAGAAAAAAGAGGCAGAAAAAAAAGAGGGAGAGTTGAAGGAAGTTAAGGAATTAGCGGAAAAAATCAATAATATCTCCCTGGAAATTAAAGTTAAAGCTGGCGAAGAAGGAAAGCTTTTCGGTTCCGTAACCAGCAAAGATATTGTTGAGACCCTATTTGAGAAACACGGAATTGAATTAGACAAAAAGAAACTTAATTTAAAAGAATCCTTAAAAAAGTTGGGTATTCATACTGTACCGGTTAACTTGCATAAAGACATAACCCCTCAAATTAAAGTTAGTTTAGTTTCGGATTCTGAATCTGAGCAGG
>NBMG01000015.1 GCA_002084865.1 Candidatus Atribacteria bacterium 4572_76 | reverse complement strand
GCCAATCACGATCTTTGAAACTTTGGGCAATAATTGATCCTATTCCATCATCACCCCGAAGCGTATTTCCAATACCCATTAAAATATACTTTTTTGAATTCATAAAATTATTCCTTAAATTTACCGATTTACCGATTCACCAATTACCCAATTAATCAATAGGAGAATTGGTGAATTGGCCAATTGGTTAATTAATCACTAATATGTTATCATAATAAAAAATATTTAACAAATTGAATAATATATACGCGTATCGAGTATTACGTTTTTGCGTATCGCGTTAAGAAAAATAAAGAAAATGAATTAAGGGAAAGTAAAGAAAAAAGGTAAACTTAACCTCTTTTTAAACTTCCTTACCAAAATTTACATTAATAATATATATAAATTTAAAAAAAAGAAGGATTTTAGAAATTTTTGTAGAATAATTAAAGTATGTTAGTATATAATAAAAAAAATACGATATAAACTTTTATCCACCCTCTTAAGCGAGTATTTACTAAATAGGGTCTATCCAAAAGTTTGTATAGGAGTATGATTTAATATGAGAAAAGCAAGTAGGATTTATAAGAGGAAAAGCAGAAGTAATCTGGAAACCTTTATTATCTTAATAGGCGCGATAATAATTTTGGGTGTGGCCTTTAATTTGGCCAGAGATAGGAGTTATATTCCTCCCGAAGTGACAACAATTGCGGAAGAAGAGAAAGTAAAATCTCCGGTTATAAAGACACCTGTGGAGCTACCCCAAAAAGAAACAGTGGAAAAGGTTGAAGAAAGGGAGAGATTTCCGGAGGAAGAAATAAAAAAAGAGGTTACTCCGGAAGAGAAGACACCACTCACTGAGCCTAGCACGGTTAAAACTTCAGAAGTAGAACCAGAAGTAAAAGTAATAAAGGAGTCTGAAACAGTTTCAGGTAGGAAGGTATATACTGTTCAGGTAGGAGCTTTTTCAAAAGAAGGAAGTGCTCAGAATTTAGCTAAAGAAATAAGAGGTAAAGGGTACCAAGCTTATGTAATTAAAGGGAAAACCCTTTACAAGGTTCAAGTAGGGAAATTTAAAACTTCAGATGAGGCCAAAGCAATTTCAGAAAAACTGAAGAAATTAGGTTATGAAATATGGGTAACAACTAGATAGGGAAAGGAAATATAAGTTTGAAGAAGAAGAGCATTCCTTCCATCACCATAAATCGCTTATCTATTTACCATAGGTGTTTGGAAAAGATTTTAGAAACTGAAAGAGGAGAAGAGTTAAAAATCGTTTCTTCATTTAAAATTGCCGAAATGACCGGAATAAATTCAGCACAAATTCGTAAAGATCTGGCTTATTTTGGAGAATTCGGTAAAAGAGGACTTGGATATCCAGTAACAGACCTTAGTAGAGAATTAAAAAAGATATTAGGATTAGATAAAAAGTGGTCAGTTATTATTGTCGGAGCAGGGAATTTGGGCAAGGCCTTGGTAAAGTATAAAGGCTTTCAGAAAAAGGGCTTTATAATCAAGGGAATTTTTGATAATAATCCCTCAAAAATTGGCAAGAGACTTGACCATATTTTTATTTATGATATAAAAGAGGTACAAAAATTTATCCGGACAGAAAATATAAGTATTGGGATAATAGTGGTACCGGCTGATTCGGCCCAGGAAGTGGCAGATAAAATGGTAATAGGTGGGATTAAAGCTATTTTAAATTTTGCTCCCGTCCATATCGTATTACCCCCGGAAATCAAAATACACAATGTAGACTTATCTATTGAATTTGAAGGGTTGACATACTATTTAAACTTGTGATAAAATCTTTTTGTATTATTTGTGATTTTTTTCACAATTAATAAGAGTTAAAAGTAAAGAATATTAAGAAAGATAATATAAAATAATATATAGACTCATTTTGGGAAAGGGGGTTATTATGGAAGTTAAAGATTTAATTCGCGTTTTAGATGCTGAAGTTTTATGCGGTGAAGATTTTTTAGGTCAGGAAATCATAGACTTTGGCGCAAGCGATCTTTTAAGTGATATCTTAGCTTATTCCAAAGATAACTATGTGCTCTTAACGGGTTTAACCTCCTCACAGGTTGTCCGTACAGCCGAATTAACCGGAGCTATTGCTATTGTCTTTGTGCGAGGGAAACTGCCTCCCCAAGAAGCAATCGGTTTAGCCAAATCTCACCACATTCCCCTTTTAAAGACGGATAACCTGATGTTTGCCTCCTGTAGAAAAATTGCCGAGGAATTAAAAAAAGAAGAGAAGAATAAATGAGTACTGATTATTCCCAGGAAAAGTTAACTTTAGTTAATGAATTGATTTACCAAATCAAAGTTAAAGAAGCTATGTCTAAGAAAGTAATCTTCTTTAAAGAAAATGTCACCTTCAGGGAAATACAGTTAAAACTTAAAGAGAAAAAAATTTCCGGAGTTCCTATACTTGATAAGGAAAGAAATATTATAGGAATCGTAAGTATTGATGATGTTATCACTGCCTTCGATAAGGGTTACGTAGATAAAAAAATTACTGATTATATGAGTAGAGACGTAATTACCATTCCCCAAAATTTTTCAGTAGTTTCGGCAATTAATAGATTGGAAAAATTTAAGGTAGGGCGGCTCCCGGTTACCGAATCTTTAGATAGTAAAAAAATTGTAGGGATAATAACTCTGAGTGATATTTTAAATAGATTGTTGGTTGTAGTTCAGTCAATTGCTGAAAAAGTCCAAGATAAAGAAGTAAATAATACCCAAATTTCTCATGATTTAATTAAACGCGTTGAAAGAAAACCGCTTCGGTTTGAAGTTAAGGGAGATGATTTTGACAGCGCCGGCAGAGTGGCCAGTATAACCAAAAAGTATTTTCAGAACCTGGGAATCAGTAAAGATATTATTCGCAGAATTGCTATTGTTTGCTATGAAGCCGAGATGAATATTTGTCTTCACTCCCTGGGTGGGAGTATGATTATCGAGGTCAATAGAAATAATGCGGTAATCTATGCTCATGATAAAGGTCCCGGGATTCCAGATGTTAAGCTTGCTTTAAAGCCGGGATTTACCACAGCATCGGAAAAGATCAGAGCTTTGGGTTTTGGTGCCGGTATGGGGCTTCCCAACATAAAACGTTATGCCGATAAATTAGAGATTAAATCTTCTTTAAAGACCGGAACAGAATTAAAAGCAATAATCAATTTGGGGGTAAGAAATGAAATTAAGTAAAATAGTAAATGAATGTCAATTGGAAAAAATTGTTTTTTGCACTGATTGCGAAATTGAAAACGGTTATTGTGGAGATTTGATGTCTGATGTTATGGCACATGCTGAAGCAGAATGTATCTGGATTACTATCCAGGCGCACAAGAACAGTATAGCGGTCGCCCTTATCAAAGATATTAAATCTATAGTGTTCACCAATAATGTAACGGTTGAGAAAGAGATAATTGAAAAAGCCGAAGAAGAAAAGATTAATTTACTCCGAACCGATAAAGATTCTTTTACAGTGTGCGGAGAAATATATTGTTTGATGGAGGCTGAAACTGCAAAGGATTGATTTACATATCCATTCTGCTCTTTCGGCTTGTGGTGATGATATTATGTCACCTCAGCTTATTTTGGAGCAGGCTGTTCAGAAAGAGCTTAATCTTATATCTATTACTGATCATAATGCTGTTCAACATTCAATTTTAGCCTGCAAGCTGAGCGAAGATATGCCTATTCGAGTAATCCCGGGGGTGGAATTAACCAGCAGAGAAGAAGTCCATCTCTTAGCTTATTTCCCTAATACTAAAGAGCTTTTAAAAATGGAAAAAGAAATAGATAATTATTTACCCGGGAAGAAAAATAGTTCCAGATTTTTTGGGAATCAGCTATTTTATGACCTAAAGGGCGAAATTATCGGAATCGATAATACCCTAAGGCAAGTAAAAGGAAATTTGAATTAGGTGATACCTGGGACGGGTTTCCGGTAATAGCCGGTTCGGATAGTCATAGGGTTGAGGATATTGGTCTCTTTTTTATGGAAGATAAGCAAGATGAGATTACAAATTTTATATCTCTGAAAGATTTTTTAAGAAGAAGTAAGCAACCATGAAAGATTTGGCGGATCACCTATTTGATATTTTGGAAAATTCGGTAAAAGCTGGAGCCACAGAAGTTAAAATTATCTTGGGAATTAAGGATAAAAAATTTTTTTGTAAGATAGAAGATAACGGTAGCGGAATTAAAGATGAAGATGTTACTGATCCTTTTGTAACCTCACGGAAGACAAGGAAGGTTGGGCTGGGGCTCCCTCTTTTGAAGAGAGCAGCAGAAAGCACCGGCGGTTTCCTTAAAATATATAATTCGGAAAAAGGAGGGGTGATTTTAGAATTTGAAACAGATATTGCCCATATTGATGCTAAACCTTTCGGAGATATAGCCAGGACATTTGTAGATGCTATTTACAGTTGGCCAAAAGTTAGTTTTGATATTTTCGTTCAGCAGAAAAATAATAAAAAGTTATCTATTTTTGATAGTAAAAAGATTAAGGGAATTGTTAATTATTCTGAGATGCAACAGAAAGAAGTTCGAGATTTTATTTATGATTCAATAGATCGAGAGTTAAAAAAAATAGGAATTGATTACCAATTCGGGATATTTTAAGTTTATAGAAACCTTTTAGAAATTATTTTGCTAAACGAAAGGTTAGATTTATCTAATTATTATTTAATAATGTAAAAATGAAGGGGAGGAAGATGAAGAATTTAGAAGAACTAAAAAAAATTAGAGAGAGAGTAAAAAAAGATTTAGAATTACGAACCGGGAAGCACCGAATTAAGATTGTGGTTTGCCTGGGAACTTGTGGTATTGCTGCCGGAGCTCGAGAGACTATGAATACTCTTATCGATCTTATTGCCAAGAACGACACGTCCGACACTATAGTGACCACGGCAGGTTGTGCGGGTTTTTGCGAACAGGAACCTATGATTCAGATTTATATAGAAGACAAGGAACCGGTTGTATATGGAAAGGTTGACCCGAAAGCAGCAGAAGAAATATTTGAGAAACACATTTTAAAAGGCGAAATTGTAGAAAAATATCTTTTTTCAAAGGGGAAGTAATTATGGGATGTCTTTGTAATGAAAAAGAACTTACTGATGAGCAAAAGTATAAACAACTTAAAGAATTTATTGATGAAAATAAAAATAAGAAAGGTTATTTGATACCGGTACTCCATACAGCACAGGCAATATTTGGATATCTCCCGCCGGAAGTACAGGATTTTGTGGCTAAAGAGATGAATACCCCGGTGAGTGTAGTTACCGGAGTAGTTACTTTTTATTCTTATTTTAAGATTTTTCCCACCGGCAGACACACCATTACCATATGTTTAGGAACAGCCTGCTACGTTCGAGGTGCGAAAAGGTGCGAAAAAAATATTAGAAGCACTCGAGGAAAAGCTTAAGATAAAAATTGGAGAGACCACTGAGGATAGAAGGTTTTCCATGGGAGTACAAAGATGTCTGGGAGCCTGCGGATTAGCTCCGGTTATTATGATCGATAAAGATGTTCATGGTCGGATATCGGCAAAAAAATTAGATAAAATTTTAGAACAATACAAATAGATAAGGTAGGGAATATTAATATGTATAATTTGAGAGCACATGTTTTGCTTTGTTATGGAGGTGCCTGTATTTCTTCGAACGCAGGGAGCGTTAAAGAAACAATGGAAAAAGCGATAGCTAAAGCAGGGCTTCAAAACGAAGTAGATGTTGTAACTACCGGATGTATGGGAACTTGTGAGTTGGGACCGATTATGGTTATCTATCCGGAGGGAGTATTCTATCAGAAAGTTAAGCCCGAAGATGCTGAAGAGATTGTTCAGGAACACTTACTAAAAGGCAGAGTTGTTAAACGTCTATTTTATAAAAAACCGAAAACCGAAGAGATGGTAGAGATGTTTAATAATATCGATTTCTTCAAATTACAGAGGAAAATAGCTCTTCGGAATTGTGGAATTATCAATCCCCTGGAAATTGAAGAATATATAGCTGCTGACGGATATATGGCTTTAGGGAAAGTGCTGACCGAAATGACCCCGCAACAAGTAATCGAAGAGATGAAAAAATCAGGGTTAAGGGGACGAGGTGGGGCAGGATTCCCTACCGGCTTAAAATGGCAGTTTACTGCCGCCTCCCCGGGAAAACAAAAATATGTATGCTGCAATGCAGATGAAGGTGACCCCGGTGCCTTTATGGATAGGAGTATTTTAGAGGGAGACCCCCATAGTGTGATGGAAGCTATGATGATCTGCGGTTATGCTATTGGAGCAGATCAGGGATATATATATGTACGGGCTGAATATCCTTTAGCTGTGGAGAGGTTGTCAACTGCTATTGAACAAGCGAAAAAAAATGAACTTTTAGGAAAGAATATTTTAGGGACTGATTTTAATTTTGATATAGAAATAAGGATGGGAGCAGGTGCTTTTGTCTGCGGAGAAGAAACCGCTCTAATGCGTTCTATAGAAGGGAAGAGAGGAGAACCTCGTCCCAAACCTCCTTATCCCGCTCAAAAGGGACTCTTCGAATGTCCTACTGTACTGAATAATGTGGAAACTTTTGCTAATATACCTTATATAATTTTACAAGGGGCTGACGATTTTGCTTCTGTGGGAACCGAAAAGAGCAAAGGCACAAAAGTATTTGCTTTAGCAGGTGACATAAATAATTCCGGGCTTATCGAAATTCCTATCGGAATGCCTTTGGGTACAATTATTTATGATATTGGAGGAGGAATTCCCAATAATAAGAAATTAAAAGCGATACAGATTGGCGGTCCTTCGGGAGGTTGTATACCTGCCGATCATCTGAATGTGAAAGTGGATTATGAGTCATTACAGGAACTCGGAGCTATCATGGGTTCAGGCGGATTAATTGTAATGGACGAAGATACCTGTATGGTCGATTTAGCACGTTACTTTATGGAATTTATTCAGGAAGAGTCGTGCGGTAATTGTACCCCTTGTCGTCAAGGGACGAGGATTATGTTAAATATTTTAGAGAGAATCTGTCAGGGAAAAGGAAAAATGGAGGACCTGGATATTCTGGAAGAATTGTCTGAACAGATAAAGCAGACTTCTTTATGTGGTTTGGGGCAGACCGCACCCAATCCGGTTATTGCAACTTTAAGATATTTTAGGGAAGAGTATATCGAACATATTCGGGATAAAAAATGCCGGGCAGGAGTATGCGCAGAACTTGTATACTCTCCGTGTTCTAACGAATGTCCAGCTTCGGTAAATGTACCGGGATATCTTGCTTATACCAAGGAAGGTAATTTTAAAAAGGCCCTGCAAATACATTTAAAGAATAATCCGTTTCCTGCTGTCTGTGGACGGGTATGTCCTCATCAGTGTGAAGCTAAATGCCGAAGAGTTGACCTTGATTCAGCCGTCAGTATTCGTTCGGTAAAACGGTTTATGGCCGATTCGATAGATGATTATTTAGAATGTTTTCCCGAAAAACAGAATTCTAATGGAATTAAGGTAGCAGTAATCGGTTCAGGTCCATCCGGCCTATCCAATGCATATTTTCTTACTATGCTGGGATATGATGTCACGATTTTTGAATCCGAGTCTAAGGCAGGAGGGATGCTTACTTATGCTATTCCTTCTTATAGATTGCCAAAAGATATAGTAGAAAAAGAGATTCAGGCCTTATCTCGATATGGAGTAAAGATAAAAACTAATAATAAAATTGGAAAAGATATAACCATCGATGAACTCAAAAAACAAGGATTTAGGGCTTTTTATATTGCTGTAGGAACAGGGGATTCAATTATGCCTGCAATTGAAGGGATAGAAGGTAATGGTAGAGTTATGAGCGGGTTGGATTTTTTATATAAAATCAATAATAATGAAAAAATCTCCGTTGGCAGTGAGGTAGTAGTTATCGGCGGAGGAAATACCGCCATAGATGCCGCCAGGACTGCCAAGAGAATGGGGGCAGATGTTACCATAGTATATCGTCGAACCAGAGAAGAAATGCCTGCAGAAATAGAAGAGATTAAGGAAGCGGAGAACGAAGGAATAAAAATACAGCTTCTGCAAAATATCAAATCAGTTAAGTTAACCCCTAACAATAAGTTAGCGGTTGAATTTGTGAATATGCGTCTTGGTGAATTTGATAAATCCGGTAGACGAAGACCTGTGGAAATAGAAACTTCTTTGTTTATCAAGGAAATTGATTTATTGATTTTAGCCATTGGCCAGAAACCAGCTCTAAATGGTTTATTTGACAAAGAATTAGTTAAACTTAATAGAAATGGAACTATCTTTTGTCATTCTTATAAAGGAGAGACGATGTCGGAAGATATCTTTGCCGGTGGTGATGTGGTGACCGGTCCTTCTACTGTAGTGGAAGCAATCGGGCAGGCACAGAGAGCAGCTGAGGCCATAGATAAATATTTAACCGGTGGTCGAGAGGAATATCCCTGGAATATAATGGATAAAATCGAAGTAAAGTTTGACCCGGAAGAAGAACCGGTAGATTATGAACGGGCAAAGAATATATTGGTCCCGGTAGAAAAAAGAGATTCTTATACGGAAGTTGAAAAGACCTGGGACAGGGTAACTGCTTGTAAAGAAGCAGATAGATGTTTACGTTGTGAATATAAGAAAGAAGGGGAGGGAGCATGACAGTAAAAGAAATTATTAATAAGTATGGAAATAAAAGAGAAAATTTGTTACAGATTTTGCATGATATTCAAAATCAAAGCCCCCAGAATTACATTAACCAAGAAGACATTAATTTATTGAGCAAGGAAATGAAAATACCGGTATCTGATATTAAAGGGACTGCTTCTTTTTACACAATGTATAGTTTTATCCCTCGTGGTAAATATATAATCAGAGTTTGCGAGAGTCCTCCTTGTCACTTATTAGGGGCACAAACCATTTTTAAGGTCATAGAGACTAAATTAGGCATCAAAGAAGGAGAGACAACCAAAGACGGTCTTTTTACCTTAGAGGGGACTAGCTGTCTGGGAATTTGTGGAGTAGCTCCGGCAATGATGATTAATGATGAGGCATACGGAAATTTAGATGAAAAGAAGATCAATGAGATATTGGAGCAAATTCAAGAAAAGGAGAGTAAATAATTATGTCAAAAAGAGGCATCGCCCAGATTTTAGTTGGTATTGATGGAAATACTGTCCTTTCCGGTGCAAGGAAGATAAAGACAAAATTAATTACCGAAATAAACAAACAAGGTCTTTCCGATCAAGTTTCGGTAATCGAAACCGGAAGTATTGGTCCTATTAATAAAGGGGTAATCGTGGGCATTTATCCTACCGGGGAAATGTACGGAAATGTGACCGAGAAGGATATTGCTGAATTTGTTCAGGAAAGATTTGTTAAGGGTAGACCTTATAAAAAATTGTTGTTAGAAGAAAAAATACAACCGGAGATAGATTTGGAAACCTATGATTCCAGAAAAACCCAATATTTCGGGCGAATCGTTCTGGATAACTGTGGGAAGATTAACCCGGAAGATATTGAAGAATATATCGGAACAGGTGGTTATGAGGCATTAGGGACAGTCTTAAAAGAAAAAACATCTGAAGAGGTTATTCAAGAAGTGAAGAACTCCGGACTCAGAGGTAGAGGTGGTGCTGGATTCCCCACCGGTTTAAAATGGTCTTTTGCAGCCCAGGAAAAAGAAAGTCCAAAATATGTTATCTGTAATGCAGATGAAGGAGAACCGGGTACTTTTAAAGACAGATTAATTATGGAAGGAGATCCCCATAGGGTTTTAGAAGGGATGGCCATCTGCGGATATGCTATCGGGGCTAACACCGGTTATATCTATATTCGGGGAGAATACCAGCTTTCTATTCAGAGATTAGGGAAAGCCATAAAAGATGCGGAAAAATTAGGCCTTTTAGGGAAAAATATATTTGGAACTGATTTTGATTTTGAGGTAAAGATTAAGATTGGGGCAGGTTCTTATGTCTGCGGAGAAGAAACATCTCTCTTGAATTCTATGGAAGGTTTTAGGGGGGAACCAAGGCTAAAACCGCCTTTCCCTGCTAAATCAGGGTTTTTATTCAAGCCTACTAATGTGAATAATGTAGAGACCCTGGCTAATATTGCTCCTATTGTTTTGAATGGTGCTGAATGGTTCAAAAAATTTGGGACAGAAGATTCACCGGGAACTAAAGTATATACTATTTTGGGACATGTAAATCGTTCTGGTTTAATAGAAGTTCCCATGGGGATTACCTTAAGGGAAATTATCTATGATTATGCGGGAGGTATTTCTTCCGGGAAATTTAAAATGGCCCAAATAGGAGGTACTGCCGGTGATATTCTCTCTGCAGAACTTTTAGATGTACCACTTGATTATAAATCCCTTCAAGAAGTAGGGCACAATCTTGGCTCCGGGGCAATATTAATTATGAATGATTCGGTTTCGGTAGTAGATTTTTTAAAGTGTTGTATGAAATTTTTTGTGCATGAATCTTGTGGCCGGTGTTCTGTGTGTCGAATTGGGACCAGGCAGTTGTATGAATCTTTCAGTCGTTTAGAAAAGAAAGAAGCATATTTTGACGAGCTTAAAAATATTGAGGAATTAGCTGAAGGACTAAAATTGACCGCTTTTTGCCCTCTTGGTCAATCAATAGCTTCCCCCGTTCTCTCTGCTATAAAATATTTTAAAGCAGAATTGTCAAAGGGGGTAAATCCAAATAAAATTCACGAACCGGTTACCAGGGAAAAAAGTGGTACAGTATCCAGTTATTCTTAAGGGCAGGCTTAGGTGTAATTATTTTGGGACAAGTATAAAAGATATTTATGAATTAAAATTAACAATAAACTATAAACAATAAGAAGGAGAGGAGTTAATGGCAAATATTACCATAAATAATATAAAAGTTGAGGTACCGGAAGGTACTACTATTTTAAATGCTGCTAAAAAGATTGGAATAAAGATACCCACTCTGTGTTATCTTGAAAATGTTCAGGAGCCAGGGTCATGCAGAATGTGTGTGGTGGAGGTTGAGGGGGCTAGAACACTTCAACCTTCCTGTGTAACGCAGGTTTCAGAAGGCATGAAAATCCATACTAATACTAAAAAAATAAGGGATGCCAGAAAGATTATATTGGAATTGCTTTTAAGTGATCATCCCTGGGAATGCAATACTTGCGACCGCAATCAGGAATGCGAACTGCAAAAATTAGCAGATGAGTATGGTATTAAAGAAGTTAGATTTCAGTCCGTGAAAGAAAGGTTGCCTTTAGATGAAAGTACTCCCGGGATTGTAAGAGACCCAAACAAGTGTATCTTGTGCAGGAGATGTGTCACCGTATGTCAAGAAGTGCAAGGGGTGGGAACATTAGCCCCCAGAGCCCGCGGTTTCGATACGATTATTGCTCCGGGACAAGGGGATTTATTAAACGATGCCATATGTGTACAATGCGGACAGTGCGCTGCTGTTTGCCCGGTGGGTGCAATCAGCGAAAAAGATGATATCGATAAAGTGTGGGAGGCAATCGATGATCCGAATAAGTATGTAGTTGTTCAAACTGCTCCGGCTATAAGAGCTGCCTTGGGTGAATGCTTTGGTTTAGAACCAGGTACTTTAGTTAAGGGGAGAATGACTACTGCTCTTAGGATGCTGGGGTTTGATGGAGTGTTTGATACTAACTTTGGCGCTGATTTAACTATTTTAGAAGAGGGAACAGAGCTTCTTACCAGACTTAAAAAGGCACTGGTTGATAAAGATAAGAATGTAGCTTTGCCGATATATGGAATATTTTTATCCTGAGTTAATCCCTAACGTTTCTACCTGTAAATCTCCTCAGCAGATGTTCGGAGCAGTGGCAAAAACCTATTATACTGATAAAATTGAAAAGAAAAAAGAAGATGTTGTTGTCGTATCTATAATGCCCTGTACCGCCAAGAAATTTGAATGTAATCGGGAAGAGATGAATGCAAGTGGAGTTAAAGACGTAGATTATGTGTTAACAACCAGAGAATTAGGGAAAATGATTAAACAAGCAGGAATAGATTTTGTCAATCTTCCCGATGAAGAGATGGACGCCCCTCTGGGTATATCCACAGGTGCCGCCGATATATTTGCTAACACCGGAGGAGTTATGGAAGCAGCTCTTAGAACAGTATATGAAATTGTTACCGGTAGAGAATTACCTTTTAATGGATTACATATTACCCCTATCGAGGGACTTGAAGGGGTAAAGGAGGCATCGCTGAAAATTGAAGACACAAAAGAAGAATGGAAATTCTTAGAAGGTGTTACTGTAAATGTTGCAGTTGCCCATGGCCTGGGGAATGCTAAAAAGATAATAGAAGAAATTAAATCTGGTAAGAAACAGTATCATTTTATAGAAATTATGACCTGTCCCGGCGGTTGTATCGGTGGAGGTGGACAACCAAGAATGACTACTGATGAAATAAGGAAAGCCAGGATTCAGGCGATATACAAAGAAGATGAGGGTAGAAAATACCGGAAGTCTCATGAAAATCCGGCATTAAAGGTTCTCTATGAGGAATTTCTTGGAAAGCCTCTGGGAGAAAGGTCTCATCATCTACTCCATACCAAATATTTTAACAAAAAAGATGAAAATGCTTAAATTATTTATTACAATAGAAAAATAAAAAAATGAAATAAATAAAAAACGGTGATCTTTTAAAAATAAAATAGATAACTAGAGAAAAATTAATCATTGATTGCCTGCGAGAGAGGAAAAATTCTTCTAATCTTAAGGGGAAATCGTAAATTTCTGAAACAACTAAAGAGGTTTGATTTCTTAGCTTAAGGTTATATAATCAGACCTCTTTTTTATTTATTTTATAAAAATCAGAAAGGAGAGGAGGAAAATGTCTAAACGGATAGGAACAGTTACTATTGTTATAACGGATAGAATTAATCAATCTGATAGAGTCAATGAGATTTTAAGTAAGCATGCAGATATCATTATTGGGCGAATGGGGTTACCTTATTCTCTCAAAAAGATTAACATCATCTGTCTGATTGTAAATGGTTCGACTGACCAATTAGGGTCTTTAACCGGTCAGCTGGGTTCTATTGAGGGAGTTCAGGTTAAATCGGTTATGGCAAAGATATAGTTATGTGGTAATTGTTAAGTTTCTAAAAATATATTATAAAAAATAGAAAATTGACAAAGAAAGAAACATTTATTTCTAAAAAAATTAGCGAAAAGGAGAATAATTTAAATGGAAAATAATAAAATTAAGCTTATTACCCGGACCGGAATATTGTTAGCGGTAGCCTTAGTTGTACAGATGGGAGGATTTCCTCAACCGATAACCGGTCCGTTAATTAATACGGTGCTTTATTTGGCTGCCTTATTAGTAGGAAGTTGGGGTGGAATTATTATCGGCGTTTGTACACCGGTTATTGCTTTTATGAGGGGTATTTTACCAGCACCTTTGGGTCCAATGATTCCTTTTATTGCTCTGGGCAATGGTGTTTTAGTGATTGTCTTTAGTCTATTGAAAGGAAAAAATAAAATTTTTGGAATTATTATTGCTTCCTTGGCAAAGTATTTGATTTTGTTTACAGCAGTAAGTTTTATTGTAGATGTGCCTGATAAGATAGCTCAAATTATGAGTTTACCCCAATTGTTTACTGCTCTATCAGGTGGAGTAATTGCTATGTTGGCGTATAAAGCTTTGTGGGCTATCGGTATGGACAGAACAAAAGAAATGCCGGAAGATAAAAAACAATAAAGTTCACCAATTTTCCAATGAAGCATAAAAAGTTTGTAAATTTTGCAAAAATTAATTTCCAATGAAGCATAAAAAGTTTGTAAATTTTGCAAAAATTAATTTTATTGAGATTTTATTGGATTTTATTTCTTTATGAGATATAATTAATTAATATATAACAATAAAACGAAAAATGAAAAGCGCAAAATTACATCCGTATCTCGTATCTCGTGAATCGTATCTCGTTAGGAATTAGTTATCCGATTACCAGTTGTGTGTTTATTTAGTTAAAGAGATAAAATCAAAACAATTAGTTAGTTAACTAAATTGATTGAGTAACTGGATATTTAAATTAACTTGCATCTCGCAACTGTTAACTGAAGACTTGTATTTAAAACTAACGACTAACGACTATTCACTAACGACTAGTTAAGAGTTTTAAATTATGGCTTTACGTTTTTAGTTTATTGATTTTTCCTAAACGCTATAAGCTCCACGCTATACTATATACTAACGACTAACTTATAATGATGACAAGATAGAGTTTTATAAATTTTCACTGGTAAATGGGGAGAAAGAAATGAAACAGCAGGTTGATAATTTGCAAGAAGAATTTACTCTTGAGCAGATAAATGAATTAAATGAAATTATTGAAAAATACAGAGTGGAGCCGGGAGGAATAATACCCTTACTGAAAGAAACCCAGGATCTCCTTGGATATCTGCCCATAAATATCCAGAAACAAATATCTGATAAAGCCAATATTCCTTTAAGCAGAATTTATGGAATAGTGACCTTTTACTCATTCTTTACTATGACTCCAAGGGGTAAACATACGGTGAAAGTGTGTTTAGGTACGGCTTGTTATTTTAGTGGAGGCAAGGAAATTGCGGAAACAATAGAGGGAGAATTTAGAGTAAAGTCTGGAGAGACCACTGCCGATAGAATATTTACTTATGAAACAGTAAGATGCCTTGGAGCTTGTGGATTAGCGCCGGCAATAGTAGTTGATGGAGAAGTATATGGAAGAGTTAAACCCTCAAAGGTAAAAGAGATATTAGAAAAATATAAATAGCGGTTGGTTATGGTTAAGATAGGAAAGGGGAAGGCTGTGGGACAAATTAAGACAGAAGATTTAATAAAAATTAAGAAGCATACCTTAGCTAAAAGAGAATTATCAAAAACGGAAAAAAAAATAAGAATAACCGTCCATATGGGCACCTGCGGCATTGCTTCGGGTGCCCAAAAAATTATGGGTGTTCTAACAAAGGAAATTGAGAAAAGAAAACAAAAAAATATTGCAATTATCACATCCGGCTGTATGGGATTATGCAGCAGAGAACCTTTAATTACTGTGGAGATATTTGGGCAGGAGCCAATAATCTATCAGTATATGGACAAAGAGAAGATGTTGGAAGTTTTCAAAAAGCATATTTTAGAAGGGAAAGTTATTACTGATTATGCCTTGGCGAGGGGAAAAGAAGAACAAATCAAGGAGAGAATTAAGCATAAAGGTAATTTACCAAATGAGATTGTATTGGATAAATCCATACCCGGTATAGAAGAAATCCCCTTTTTTGCGAATCAAGAAATAAGAGTTCTAAAAAATCGAGGAATAATTGATCCGGAAAAAATAGAGGATTATATTTCAAGAGATGGATATATGGGAATGACAAAAGCCCTGATAGAGATGTCTCCGGAAGAAATTATTCAAGAAGTTGTCGATTCAGGATTAAAAGGAAGAGGAGGAGCAGGTTTTCCAACAGGTATCAAATGGAGATTTGCAGCCCAGGCAGAAAGCAAAGTAAAATATGTTCTTTGCAATGCAGATGAAGGTGATCCGGGTGCATATATGGACAGGAGTATTTTAGAAGGAGATCCGCATGCTGTTATTGAAGGAATGATTATTGCTGCAAAAGCTATAAGTGCTCATCAGGGTTATATCTATTGCCGTGCGGAATATCCTTTAGCAATAAAAATGTTGAATAAAGCAATAAATCAAGCCAAAAAACTCGGTCTTTTAGGCAAGAATATTTTAGGAACAGGATTTGATTTTGATTTAAAAATTTATCAGGGTGCAGGAGCTTTTGTTTGCGGAGAAGAAACAGCTTTAATGAGGTCTATTGAAGGTAAAAGGGGAATGCCTCGTCCAAGACCACCCTTTCCCGCTAATGCCGGTTTATGGGAAAAGCCGACTGTTTTAAATAATGTTGAAACATTGGCTAATATTAGTCAGATAATTTTAAGAGGAAGTGCCTGGTTTTCCAATATAGGAACAGAGTTTAGTAAAGGGACAAAAGTATTCGCTCTTACCGGCGATATAAATAATATAGGTTTAGTAGAAGTACCCATAGGTATAACTCTTGGTTCGATTATTTATGATATTGGAGGGGGTGTTCCTAATGGTAAAAAATTTAAAGCTGCCCAATTAGGGGGGCCTTCGGGTGGTTGTATCCCGGCTGAACATTTAGATGTTTTTTTGGATTATCATACGATAAAACAGTTAGGGGCTATTGTGGGGTCCGGTGGTTTAATCGTAATGAATGAAAATAATTGTGCGGTAGATATTGCCCGTTTTTTTATGGATTTTTGTCATGAAGAATCTTGCGGCAAATGTGCTCCTTGTCGTGAAGGAACAAAAAGGATGTTAGAAGTTCTTACTAATATTTGCGAGGGGAAAGGTGAAGAAGGAGATATAGAACTTCTGGAAGAGATGGGAGAAGTAATTAAAGATGCTTCGCTTTGCGCTTTAGGTCAAACCGCACCAAATCCAGTTTTGACTACCTTGAGATATTTCAGAGATGAGTACGAAGCTCATATACGGTATAAAAGATGCCCAGCAGGGGTTTGTCATAACTTGATTAAATATAGTATTGATTTGGAAAAATGTATTGGTTGTGGTTTGTGTCTAAAAGCTTGCCCAGCGAATGCCATAAGTGGCGAGAAAAAGCAACCCCACAAAATAGATCAGGATAAATGTATACAATGTGGTCTTTGCTATGAAATATGTAAATCTAAATCAATATTAAAAGAATAGATATTTAAAGATTAAAACCGGAGGGCAAAGCATGAAAGAATAATGGTAGTAGTAATCGGTTCTGGATAGACTAATCTTCCCAAAAATATTATAGAAAAGGAAATTCAAGCACGATGTTAATGAAAGGTAAAAATAAGATAAGATAATTTTGATTGTTCAGAAGAAGTTTTAGATAAAGGAGAGTAAAAAGTAGTGTCTTTAATAGATATAATCATAAATGATAATAAATTAAAAATTGAAGAAGGTACAACAATTTTAGATGCTGCTAAAGAGGCGGGTATCAAAATTCCTACTTTATGTGCTATGCCTGAATTCGGGTTTGCTCCCGGTTCTTGTCGGATATGCGTTGTAGAGGTTGTCGGTATGCCTGCATTGGTTGCTTCCTGTACCTATCCGGTAAGAGAAGGTTTAAAAATTTATACTCATAGTGAAAGAGTTCTCAGAGCGCGGAAAATGACTTTGGAATTTTTATTAGCCAATCATCCTCTGGACTGTATGACTTGTGAAAAGAGTGGTGATTGTATTTTAGAAGAGTTAGCTTATAGTTTTGGTATAAAGAAATCTAGGTTTGAACAAAACAGAGAACAAATACCTTTAGATGAAACAAGTCCTTTTATTGTGAGAGATTTAAATAAGTGCGTTTTATGCGGAAGATGTATCGAAATATGTAATGAAATTCTACAATCTCATGCTATTAATTTTGGGTATCGAAGTTCACAAGTAAAAATTATTGCTGATGAAGATGTTGATTTAAGGCTTTCTCAATGTCTTTCCTGTGGTCTGTGTGTAGTAGTTTGTCCGGTTGGTGCTTTAACTGATAAAGCTGCCCAGGGCAAAGGAAGAACCTGGGAATTTAAAAAAGTGAAAACTACCTGTAATTACTGTGGATGCGGATGCAATTTTGATTTGAATATCAAGGAAGGGAAAGTGGCGAAAGTGACTTCTAACCCTGAAAGCATAGTTAACGGAATCCATCTTTGCGTAAAAGGGCGTTTTGGTTATGACTATATTCATCGCGAAGACCGACTGAAAACTCCTTTAATTCGGAAAAATGGAAAATTTGAAAAGGCTTCTTGGGAAGAGGCTTATCAATTAATTAGTAGTAAATTTACTAAGATCAAGAAAGAAAGCGGTAATGATAGCTTAGCAGTCTTGTCTTCTGCCAAATGCACCAATGAAGAAAATTATCTTCTAATGAAGTTTAGCAGAGCTGTTTTAGGAACTAACAATGTAGATCATTGCGCCCGCTTATGTCATTCGGCAACTGTGGCTGGTTTGGCTCAAGCCTTTGGCAGTGGAGCAATGACTAATTCTATAAAAGAAATCGCCGATGCTTCAGCAATTTATTTAACCGGTTCGAATACGACCGAGAATCATCCTATAATTGCCCTGGAAATTAAAAAAGCGGTTACTAAAAATGGTGCGAAGTTAATTGTGGCCGATCCCCGAGAGATAGAATTAGTTAAATATGCGACTTTATGGTTAAGGCAACGTCCGGGGACTGATGTAGCTCTATTTAATGGGTTAATGAACGTGATTATAGATGAAGGATTGGAAGATAAAGAATTTATCGCTCAAAGAACAGAAGGCTACGAAGAATTAAAAAAGACTGTTCTCAAGTATACTCCTGAAGTGGTAGAAAAGATAACCGGTGTACCAGCTGAAGATATTAGAAAAGCAGCTCGTATTTATGCTACTGCCCCCACTGCTTCTCTGATTTACTCTATGGGTATTACCCAGCATACCACCGGCACAGATAATGTATTATCTACTGCTAACCTTGCTATGCTTACAGGTAACGTAGGCAAAGAAAGTGCCGGAGTCAATCCTCTACGTGGGCAAAGTAATGTTCAAGGGGCTTGCGATTTAGGAGCTTTACCTAATGTTTATTCTGGTTACCAAAAAGTTACTGACCCTCAAATTCAAGAAAAATTCTCAAAAGCCTGGGGAGTGGACTTATCTGATAAAGTAGGATTAACCGTAGTAGAGATATTAAATGCTGCTTATGAAGGAAAAATTAAAGGTGTATTTATTGTGGCAGAAAATCCGGCGATGTCTGAACCGGATCTCAACCATGCTCGGGAGGCATTAAAGAGAACGGAATTTTTAGTCGTTTCGGATATCTTTATGACTGAAACTGCCGAATTTGCCGATGTAATTTTACCGGGAGTTACAATTGCAGAAAAAGACGGTACTCTAACCAATACAGAGAGAAGAGTGCAAAGGGTAAAAAAAGCGATTGAACCGATTGGAGAAGCAAAACAAGAATGGCGGATTATCAGCGAGCTGGCTCAAAAGATGGGCTATAATATGAGTTATAATAATCCAGCAGAAATAATGGAAGAAATTGCTAAACTTACCCCTATCTATGGCGGAATTTCCTATGAACGCTTGGAAAAAGATGGATTGCAATGGCCCTGTATTGATGTTAATCATACGGGAACCAAATATCTTCATAAAGATAAATTCAGTCGCGGAAAAGGAAAGTTCTCTGCGGTAGAATTTAAAGAAGCTGCCGAACTACCCGATAAGGAATATCCGTTACTTTTTACGACCGGACGAGTATTATATCATTTTCATACAGGAACGATAACACGAAGATCTAAAGGTTTAGATGAAATTTGTCCCGAAGCATTTGTGGAAATTAATCCGAGAGATGCGAAAGAATTGAAAATTGAAAATGAAGACATGGTAGAAGTAACTTCTCGCCGTGGCAAAATTAAGGCAAAAGCACAAATTACCGAAAAATCTGGAAAGGGAGTTGTTTTTATGAGCTTTCATTTTCATGAAGCAGCAGCAAATCTACTTACTAATGCTGCCCTGGATCCGGTAGCTAAGATTCCCGAATATAAAGTGTGTGCGGTAAAAGTGAAAAAATATCAATAAAACAATATTTGCAACATACACAAAGAAGTAAAAGAATTGTCTTGTATCTTGTATTTAGTGCTAACGACTAATTCAATTGGTTAATTGGTGCATCGATCAATTGTTTAGTGTAAACCTTAGTGGAGTATTTTAAGAAAAAAGATGATAGTTTTTTTAAATATTGTTTTTATTTTTTTCTTAACTCGATACACGATACTATATACTTGATACTGATTTTATAACTTTATAATCAAGATGGAATGATATATAATATGAAAACTAAAAAGAATAAAGAAATTTCCTCTTTAACAGCAATTATTTTAGCAGGGGGAAAAAGCAGCAGGATAGGTTCGGATCAAGATAAAGCAATACTTAAATTAAACGAAAAACGCCTTATCGATATAGTAATATCGAAACTCAAGCATATAGCAGGAGATAATATTATTATAGTCGGCCCTCCGGAGAAATACCCCTCTTATAAACAAGTAGTACCCGATCTATTTTATCAAAGAGGTCTTTTAGTGGGGTTGTATTCCGGTTTGAAGGCATCCACTTCCCGGTATAATTTGGTGGTGGGTTGCGATATGCCTTTTTTAAAGGTGGAGTTGCTTCAATATATGAGTGATAAGATTGATTCCAACGATATAATTATTCCACGTTATGCTAAAAGATATATTGAACCCTTGTGTGCCATTTATAATAAAGATTGTTTAAAGATTATGGAAAGAAATATTAAAGCGGGGATTCTATCGATTAGAAGAATTTTTCCTTATTTAAAAGTTAAGTATATTGAAGAAGAAGAGATAAAGAGGGTCGATCCGGAATTCAATTCTTTTTTTAATATTAATTATAAAGAAGACTTTATAAGGGCAGAAGAACTGATAAAAGGAAACAAGTCTAACAATTAAAGGAAGATTAAGTGGAAGAAAAAGGAACAGAGGTAAATCTAACTCGAATTAAAGGAAATAAGAGAGAAGAAATTTCAGATTTGGTAGCAAGAGAAACTACTTTTATTATCTTGTTAAATAAAAAAAAGTTAGTAACCTTAAATTGCAGTCCCGAAAAATACAAGTATTTAGGATTGGGTTTTCTCTATACATCAGGTATTTTACAAAAGAAAGAGGATATTATATCTTTAGATATAAATGAAAAACAAGGTCTAATGGATATAAAAATTAAAGGTGTTTCTTTATCGTCAGAAGATATCATTAATAGTAATTTATGGATAGGAAGTTACCAGCAACCAGAAGAACAGGGAGAGGCCCCTCTATCTATCGATACTTCTTTAAAAATTAGCAGCAGTTTAGTTTATTCTCTTATTTCTGAGATGCAGGAAAGAGCTGGTTTTTTTAAATTGACCGGAGGAGTACATAGTTGTGCTTTAGCTGATAAGCAGGGTTCTATAATATTGTTTACCGAAGATATTAGCCGTTATAATACTATCGATAAAATATTAGGGGAAGCCTTTACAGGCGATATTACCACCGAAGATAAAATAATCCTAACCTCTTGCCGTATAACTTTAGGAATTCTAAGAAAGATTATTATCGGGAAGCTGTCAATAGTTATTTCTCGAGCAGCTCCGACAGACCTTGCTATAAAGTTAGCTAAAAGAGTGGGTATAACTCTGGTAGGTTTCGTTCGAGGGGAAAGGATGAATATTTATACTCATCCGGAGCGGATAGAAGTATAATTATTAACATAAGGAGTTGCTAAGCAGATTATGCCAGAAGAAGAGATAATTATTTCTATTGATCCGGGAACTAAAAAATGCGGTTACGCAGTAGTGGATTCTAATTTAAGCGTTTTACAAAGAGAAGTTATTTCCATTGAGGAAATAGTAAAGACTATCCAGGATAGTTTAAATATTTACAGAATAAAAAATATTATTTTAGGAAACGGTACTAATTATAAACAGATTAAAAAGAAATTAAGAGAACATTTTTCTCAATAATAAGTCGTTAGTGAATATTATAGCGTGGAGCGTACAGCGTTTAGCGTAGAGAAAAACAGTATATAGTATGTAGCATTTAGTATTTAGTGAAGAAAAGAAAGAAGATAGAGAATAGCAAAAAGCAGTAAAAAAAGAGAAAAAGAGGTAGGGGCTCGATTCATCGAGCCCGCCAGAAAAATCACCATAACAATACGGGTCGGATAAATCCGACCCCTACATTAAAATAATATTTTGAATGAAATAGTTTTGAATTTTGAATTATGGTTTTTCGATTTTAGCTTTAACTTTTTAGCTTAATTGAGTAATGATAGCATAGCTCAAAAAAACAGAGAGATATTTAATAAAAATGAAGTTTATACCATTAATATAATGAGTTCTCCCGGCTCCGGAAAGACCAGCCTTTTGGAAAGAACCATAGATTCACTGAAGAATGAATTAAGGATTGCTGTTATAGAGGGAGATCTTCAAACTACTAATGATGCTGAAAGGATAGAAAAATATAATATTCCGGTGACTCAAATAAACACTGACGGAGCCTGCCATCTTGATGCTAATATGGTAGATGGTGTATTGGGCAACTATAATTTTAAAGAAACGGACCTTTTTGTTATTGAAAATGTGGGCAATTTAGTCTGTCCGGCGGGATTTGATTTAGGGGAAGATGATAGGATAGTGATGGTGAGTATACCTGAAGGGGACGATAAGCCTATAAAATATCCGGTGATGTTCCGCAAAGCAAGTGTGGTTTTGATAAACAAGATTGATTTATTAGCTTATACAAATTTTAATATGGATAAAGTAAAGGAAGATGCGTTAAACATTAACCCCGGTTTAAAAATATTCGAAATTTCCTGCAAGACCGGAGAGGGTTTAGATAACTGGTTCGATTGGCTAAGAGAACAGGTAAGTAAGAAGTTAGCTGGTTAAATTAGTCATAGTGAATAGTAATTAGTCGTTAGTATTAGTATAGCGTGGAGCGTACAGCGTATAGCGTATAGGATAAATCAATAAACTAAAAACGCAAAACTAAAAACAAAAAGCCATAATTGTTATTTAAGAATTCAGAAGTCAGAAAAAAATACAACTAAAATATACTCTCATAACTCGACCCTTTATTCATAAATTAGTACAAAATTACCATTTATCAGGTTGGGTCCTTAATTCAAACCAGGGCGTGGAAATGGATATTGAGGGGAAAACGGAAGAATTAAATAATTTTATTAGTGACATAAAAAAGAAACTTCCTCCTTTAGCCAGGATTGAAAAGATAGAAGTAAATCAACTTCCCTTAGTGGGTTATAAAGGATTTTACATCAAGAAGAGCATAGTTAAAGAAGAGGACGGTTTTGTATTAATATCCCCGGATATAAGCATATGTGAAGACTGCCTGCAAGAATTATTCGACCCTCATAATCGACGTTTCCATTATCCCTTTATAAATTGTACTAATTGTGGTCCCCGCTTTACTATTATAAAAGACATCCCCTATGATCGCGAGAAGACTACTATGAGTATTTTTAAAATGTGC
>NBMG01000014.1 GCA_002084865.1 Candidatus Atribacteria bacterium 4572_76 | reverse complement strand
ATTTTAATAGAACAGAAAGGAGAAATAAAAATGACTACTTATTTCATGTTTGGGAAATATTCCCCTGAAGCCATAAAAGGAATAAGCTCTGAACGTACAAAAAAAGCTAATGATGCGATTTTAAAACTTGGTGGTGAGATAGTTGCCCAATATGCGCTGCTAGGAGATAAGGATTTGGTGTTTATTGTAAATTTACCGGGCGTAGAGGAGGTATTTCAAGCATCAGCAAATTTGCATAAATTAACCGGTATCGCCTTTTCTTCCACTCCAGCCATAACTGTAGAAAAATTTGATGAAGTTCTTTCATAGAAATATAGGGGAAATATATTTTAAGATATGAGTTTTTTCAATCCAAAAGAATTACAGAGCAAGGATGATTGTACTAATTAAACATAAAATAGCTAAAATCATAGGCAAATACCGGGAGTATTGCTTTAGAAAGTAAAAAGGAATAAAAAAGAGGAATTTGAAAAGTTTTGTAGGATAATACCGAATAAGGGATATTATTAAGCAATTGATAGAAACAAGATAAGAAAAAGTTTTATAGTTGGTTATAAAGGAGGTGGAAAAAAGTATTAAGAAAAATAAATAAGGAAATTTTAAAATTGACTTTAAATGAAATTGAAAGATACATTAATTTACATTAAAAAATTTAGCACTTTTCAAATGATTAAAAATATTAAGGAGTGATTATAATGAAAAAATCAGTTTTGCTATCCATTTCACTTATTTCGGTAATTTTAATTTTTGTCATTTTGACAACCGGCTGTATATCGCTTTTTACACCTCTTATAAAGATAGAAATTATGCAGATGTTAAACAAGTTAGGGGAGGCAAATGTAGAAGGTAATGTTGACCAGATAATTATACATTATACTGATCCATATACAGAAGTGAATCATCTTGTTAGTGAAGATGAGTATGTCATTTCCCTTGAAGAACTTAGTATGTGGCTCGAAGAAGATTTGACTTACGTTAATTGCTTGATAGATGATTTTTCCAATGAAGAAATAACAATTTTAGATGCAGCCAATGCGATAGTAGAATGCGATGAACATGCAAAATTCCAGGATTTATTCGAGGAGGAAGTTTTTTATGAATCAATCGATAGAGTAAAATTAACTTTAATTAAAGTTAATGGCAATTGGAAAATATCTATATATGAACTTCTTGCCTCAGAAGAAGTAACACCATAATGAAGTTTTTCAGTAATTTTAACTATTAAAAATATCAGGGGACGGTTATTTCACACTATAATATAGGGCTTTAAAAATTTGTCGGGTAAAAAATTTGCTGTAAACCTGAACAATTTTATTCCTTTTAATTAAGTTAAATTAGGACTTCCCATTTTTTCAGGAAAGTATAAGATGATATTGAGGAAGAGAAACAAGGGAGGGAATAAGGTGAAAATCGGAATGATGTGTCTTTGGAATGCCGCTAATGGTCCTTCCATTCATGCGGAATTGTTGGGTCGAGCCTGGGTGAAATTAGGCCACCAGCTTAAAATATTTTCTGCCCGGAAACATCCTGATGCCCGTCCAACCTTTCAAGAAGATGAGGATTTTGTAATCAGACATTTTAGGGTCGACGAAGTCATACCATTTACCCGAGCGACTTCCTTTGATCCTTTTCCACTTTTAAATGAAGAATATGAAATCTTTGTCGCTCAAAATGTAGAGAGATTACCTGCTGAAAAACTACTTGAGGTCTTTCCCCGGATTAAGAAAAAAGCGGTTACTGTCCAGGTCGTCCATGAGGGTAAAGCTCCCGAAGACCCTCTCTATTACAAGTTTGACTGGGATGCTATTGTCTGTTTTGACCAGCGATATAAAGATTATCTGGTCAAGTCTTTTCCTGCTGAAAGGATTCATATGATATCTTATCCTTATCATCCTTTCAAGCCGGGGGATAAAAAAGAAGCCAGAAGAAAGTTAAGATTACCCCGGGAGGAAAAGATTGTATTCTCCTTTGGCTTCAGGTCAAAAGATGTTATATCTGCTTTACCTTATCTAAATGAATTAACCCGAGAATATCCCCTCCGATATGTGGTTATTGCCAATCCCCAAAGTGAGCTGGATGAATTATCTCAGGCGAAGAAGAAATACAATTTTATAGACCTTAGAGTGAAGGCTCTCCCTTTAGATGAGTTGTATGACTATCTGTATGCTTCAGATGTGTTACTCATTCACCGGGAGTCTTCCCAAAAATATCCGGCAGTGGTCTCCAGTTCGGT
Source organism: Candidatus Atribacteria bacterium 4572_76 (assembly GCA_002084865.1). Taxonomy (GTDB): domain Bacteria; phylum Atribacterota; class Phoenicimicrobiia; order Phoenicimicrobiales; family Phoenicimicrobiaceae; genus Sediminicultor. Next base: position 5,744 of record NBMG01000014.1, on the reverse strand, counting down.
CTGCCAACTTTTAGGTTCTGGCTGTCCCATATTGTTTCATCAGTCAAACTATGTAGAGTTACAGGGAAAGGAAATTATAAAATATCGCGACTTTGAGGATATGAAAACTAAACTTATTGAGCTGTTCCAGGGTAAATTATTCAACCTTACTAGAATAAAGGATTTTTTAAAGGACTATGAAGCGGAAAGAATTGCCAGGAGATTCATAAAATTATTTGAAGAGTTAAGAGAAACTCGAGAAAGAGGGAGAAGATGATATCCTTATTTAATCAAACTATTCAAAAATTGGGTGAAGGGAAGATAGTTACTCTTGACTCCGGAGATACTATCTTCAAGATGGATTCTTTTATAGACAATCCTGTTGTAAAACCTCAAGACCTGGGGTTAATCTGGAAAGAAGATGATACGCTAAAAATCGGGGCTGTTTTTAATGCGGGAGCTGAAATCTTCCAGGATAAAGTCATCTTATTACCAAGATGCCATCAAAGATATCGGAGAGGTAAATTCTTTGATAAAAAACTCGGTATAGAGCGCTCTTACCTGGAAAATTATATTTCTGAGGTCTTACCTTTGGTGGGTGATGACGGAATTCATTTCGCTCGATTTCAGGATGTAATAATCAAAGGTGATGGCACTGACCACCAGGACTTTACTTATGGGATAGAGGACCTAAGGATTATTAAATATGACCATAGATTTTTATTGGTCGGGTGTGGCAAAATCAAACCTCCCTTCAAAGGCGAGAATGCCGACCGAATTGCTATTTATTCCACCGAAGATTTCGTAAACATTTCTTATCATGGCCTGGTGGAATCATTTGATTCACGTAATGCCATCCCTTTCTCTGAGCCGATAAATGGTCGCCACTATATACTTTTGCGATTCCATCCTAATATTCACCTGGCTTATCTTGAAGCCGATATAGAACAATTATTAAATCCTTCTAAATATAAAAAAGAATGGGGGAAGCTTTATGAACAACGTCAGCAGAATCTTCTTTTAAAGGCGGGCTACTTAGCACATGAAAAGGAGAAAATCGGTCCCAGTACTCCTCTAATCAAGACCGACAGGGGATGGTTGCTTATCTATCATGGTGTTGGTGAGATAGAGGAGGATATTTGCAAAGAGTATGGATTATCTGAAAAGATTAAAAGGGGATATTCAATATGTGCTGCCCTGTTAGACCTGGAAAATCCGGAGAAAGTTCTTTGCCGAACCAGACATCCAATTTACATTCCTTCAGCTCCTTACGAATTGTATGGTGATGAGCAATATCCGGTAGATGTACCGGCCGTGGTTTTTCCGGTAGGGGCAATCGTGAGAAAAGATAAACTTGTTCTCTATGCCGGGGCAGGGGACAAATACATCATCCTCCTGAGCTGTAATCTGGATAATTTGATTGATTATCTATGTAAATCCTGTCAGTGGACAATTCTTTGATGCGGTTTAAGCAATTAACCAATTCTCCAATTTACCAATTTTATATTGGAAAGAACTACGATAAAGAATTGGAAAAGGTTTAAAACTTATAGAGAGATATTAATATAATACCGAAAAGTAAAGGCTTTCCTGATTTCTATTTTGCGAAGTTGTGAAGTTTAACTCTGAAAGTTGGCATAATTTACTACAGCTAAATTTATTTAGCCAAAAACCCGAATTTATTCTATTATTCGGGTTTTTTAATTAGAAAGAAGGATATACAGGAGGAGATATAGAATATATAATTGAAGTTATTAAAGTCAGGGTAAAAATAGAAATTCAAATATTCAATATAAAGATGGAGAGGGAGTAAATATGCCGAACAGATTGAATCTCCAAAAAATATTTTCTGCACCGGAGGTTAAACATGGTTTATCTCTTTTTAATTCGAAGGAGATTAATGCTATTGAAAGATCAATAATCGAGCAAGAAGGAAAATATTTTATAAAATGTCAAATTAAAAATAGAAATAAAATAGCCAAGCCGGAAGAAATAATTAGACAACTATGGATTTACCGATTAGTTAATGAATATAATTATCCCAAAAAACGAATTGGTGCGAAGAAAACCATAAATTTTGGTTCTCAAATGGAGCCTCAAACCGTAGATATTGTAGTTTTCCAGGAGGATTTAAAACATTATCATATCTTATTTGAAATAAAAAGGCCTGACCGAACAACCGGATTAGAACAGCTTAAAGGTTACTGTAATACGGAAGGTGCTCCTATTGGTATTTGGTCAAATGGGGATGAGATAATAAGACTCCACAGAGAGGAACCCGATTTATTTGTAGAAATTCCTCGAATCCCTAAAATATCAGAAACGATTAGAGATATATTAACTGAAAGATGGACTTTTAAATGGTTAGAGGAACACAATAAACTAAAGCAGGGTAAAAATACACTTAAAAAAATTTTATTAGATCTCGAAGAACTGGTTTTAAGAGATGCCGGAGTTAAGGTTTTTGATGAAATTTTTAAATTGATTTATGCTAAGCTCTATGATGAGTGGAATGGAATAAATAATCCTGATTACCAATTAGAATTTTTTGCCGGAGATAGAAGTCCGGAACAAGTAAAGGAAACTATTACTCTTCTCTTAGAAGGAGCTAAAAGAAGCTGGGCAGGAGTATTCGATTCTACGGATAAAATAGAACTGATGGATACACATTTAAAAGTTTGTGTATCATTTTTAGAAAAAATAAAATTGTTTAATTCAAATTTGCGAGTAATCGATGAAGCTTTTAAATATCTAATTCCCGAGGAGTCTAAAAAGAAAGAAGGACAATTCTTTACACCCAGACCTATTCAGGATATGGTGGTAAAAATGTTAAACCCCAAAGCTCACGAATTTGTTATTGATCCGAACTGTGGTTCAGCAGGTTTTCTGCTGCATTCTGTTAAGTGGGTTGCCGGTGGGGTGATTACCGGTAAAGGGCTTCCTGTGGCAGCGAAGAATTTTACAGAAAACAATATATACGGAGTAGATTTTGCCAAAGAAGCTATAAAAATCGCCAAAGCTATTAACCTCATAGTCGGAGATGGTAAATCCCATATATTCGGTGGGGGTTCACATAGTGATTCATTAAACCCTTTGCTATGGAACGATGAAATAAAAGCAGCTTTAAAGCCGAGGCTTCTGAGATTTCCCGAAAACCCTGAGAAAGATAGAGAAAATCAAAAAAGGTTTTTGTATTTTGATTTTAACCTTCTTATGACCAATCCACTTTTTACTGGTAAAGTGAAGGAAAGAGAGGTTTTAAGGCTTTACCAATTGGCAGTGAAAAATAGTAGATTAGTAAAACAAATTGGTCGACACATCCTTTTCTTAGAACGTTCATTACAATTTATAAGATCCGGTGGTAGGATGGCAATTGTTTTGCCCCAGGTCTTGTTAAGTAGTGCAAGTGCAGAATATATCCGTAGATTCATTATAAATGAAGCGATAATTTTAGCAGTAGTAGGTTTGCATAAAAACACCTTTAAACCTTACACCGGAATAAAAACAAGTATCTTATTTTTACAAAAATATACTGATGAGGAAAAAAAGAAAATCCAGGGGATTAAAGTGAAATGTGAAAGAGAATGGTTCGAATTTGTAGAACGATTAAAGGAAGAATACCGGGATGTGGGTTGGGATAAATTGCTGTCTGAGCAAGAACTAAACGAAGAATTAAAATCTTTCATTGAGACATATTTTGAGGAGAGAGAGGAATTAGAAGAAGAAATAAGGAATAAATTAGAAGAAAAAATTGAAGGTTCGGAAGTTGAAGAGAACGAAGAGCTGGAAAAAATCGAAGAAAGTAAGAGGAAAAAATCGCTCAAAGCCTTAATTGAATGTGTCGACCTGGTAGAAGAAGTAAAAAAATATTACCAAAATATAAGTTGGGATAAATTGTTGTGCGAGGGAGAGCTGTCTGAAGAACTAAAATCTTTTATTAATACTTATTTTGAAACAAAGAAAAAATCAGAAGAAAAAATTAAAGGTTCGGATGTTGAAGAGACCGAAGAGATTAAAAGGAAGAAACCACTTAAAGTTTTAATTGAAAAATTACAAGAAATGCAAACTCTTTTAAGGGAAAAACAGAAAAAAATAAAGGGTAATGCTTTGAATGATGAAAAGATAGAAGAAACAAGAAAAGAAATTGATGTTTTGACCGGCAAAATTGAAAAGTTTAATAGAGAGATTTCGCAAAGAACCTTGGGCGGGCAAATCTATTTAGCTTTAAATGATGAAGAGATATCCGAACAATTTAAGAAATTCTGGTTAGAGGGCAAAGTGATTAAAGAAATTGATTATCCTATTTTTTTTGCGGTGAATCAAAAATCGCTTAAAGATAATAAAGGAGAATATAGATATAAAAGAGGAGTTAAGGGAGGATTTTCCCTGAACGAATACAGACGCAGCATAATTGACCATGATTTGGATGAAATAGCCGAGGCCTTTGTTAAATTTGCCAAAGAGCAGAATTTTAATTTCTGGGGGACTTAAAGATATGGCCAGGATAAGCATTGTGAAATTATCAGAAATTGAAGGGGTTAAAAGGTTTGATGCAGGCCGTTATCGTACAAGCTTTCTTAAATTAGAGAAGAACCTGAAAAAAATTACTATCATCAGAAAATTAGGATATCTTGTAGTGGAACCGGTTAGGACGGGTTATACCCCTAGAGATCGAGATATTTACCCGGATGATATAAGAATTCATTTTTTAAAGACAGATAATTTAAGAGAAGGGGTAATTGATTTTGAGAATTCAGATTCCCTACCCGCTCGAAGTTTGGCGGAGAATGATTACTTAAAATTCAAGGATGTTATAGTAACCATTAGCGGAGCACGCTATGACCTCATTGGCAGAGCGTCGATTTTCTTAGATTACTATCCACAATCAGTAATCAACCAAAATATCGCGGTTATAAAAACGGATGAGAATTTGCTTAGTCCCTTTTATCTGACTATATTTCTAAACTCCAAATATGGTAAGGAACAGCTTTGGATGTTATGCAGGCAAACCGAACAGTTTAGTTTAAGCTGTAGAGAAGTAGAAGAATTGCTAATTCCTCTATTTGCTGCTGATTTTCAGCAAGAGATGGAGACAATTGCTAAAAACTCTTTTAATTTAATCGAAAAAGCAAAATCCCTTTACTCCCAAGCTGAAAAGCTTCTTTTAGAAAAGCTGGAACTAAAAGAGTTCCAGGTAGAATATGAACTTTCTTATACGGCTAATCTTTCTAAAGCGTTTGGAGTTCACCGTATAGATGCCGAGTATTTTCAGACCACTTATGATGGTTTTATGGAATGTTTAAAAGAGCATTCTAAAATAGTAAAACTTAAGGAATTTATTATTGATTTTCAAAAACTCAAAGCCTTTTATGAACCCAAGGTCGGAGATTTTCTTTTAACTAAAGATGTAATGCCGGGAATAGCTTATGTGGTAAAGGAACCTTTAGGAGGGGTTACCTCCGGTGATATTATGCTATTAAATATTAATGAAAATAAAATTAATAAAGAATATTTAGCCTTTTGCATTAATTCAATTATTGGGAAACTGCAGGTTGAAAGAGAGGGTGGGAGGTCGGGAATTATCCACTGGGGACCCGAACAGATTCAAAATTTACAAGTTCCAATCCTTCATAAAAAAGTTCAAGAAGAAATCTCATCACTCATTAAGCAATCGCATGAAACAAAACAGAGGGCAAAAGAATTATGGGAAGAAGCAAGAAGAAAAGTTGAAAAGGCAATTAAAAACGAAATTCGTAAATAGCCAC
>NBMG01000112.1 GCA_002084865.1 Candidatus Atribacteria bacterium 4572_76 | reverse complement strand
CGCCTTACATAACATTACTTTTAAAGAAGGAGAAAAAATTCTATTGCTTGTTCGACCGGAAGCAGTTGATTTAAAAGCGAAGATACCCAATTCTATTATTGGAAAAATCCAACAAATAATATATTTAGGTTCTCACCTGGTGTATGAAATTAAGGTAGATGACAATATCTTTACTGTTGAAATTTCTAATCCATTAGCCCAAAAAAGCTTTACAATCGGGGAAGAAGTAAGTCTTTGTTTAAAAGAGAATAGCTTACATGTTTTACCTTATGAAGATATCAAAAAACAAGAGTAGTCATTAGTTTATACTTTTATGTCATAAGACAATGGCTATTTACATTTTCAAGCTGTATAAAGGTCACATTTTCCAAACAACAATCCTGCTTCCACTGCATCAGTTTTTAATATATCCAAGCGAGCAAGTATGGAATCTCTTTCCGGCCATTCTTTAGGAACTAATTTACCATTATAATTTACTCGTATAAAACTCTGCACATCAGCGGCAAGAATAGTTTTCTTTTTTGCAAGTTCCTCTATAACTTGCAAGCTAACCTCATCACGCATAGATGCACCTATTACAATTGCCTTAGCTTGAATTTTTTTTACTTCAGCCAGAGTGAAAGGACCTGCTGAACTGGCTACATATATTACCCGTTCATCCAGGTTGGAAGTAGGATATTCCAGGCGCAAACAAGTAGACTGAGGGGAGAGGTGTGCGAATACATCAACACCTAAGTCTTTTAGTTTTTCTACAACATGAAAATCTTCTTTCGCCAGACGGGTAACTGCGGCAACTTTTAATCCCATCCTTGAGGCTATATTAGCACCGTAATTAAAAGCTCCTCCATCGACTACTCTGGTACCGGCGGAAGATATAATTGTATCTTTAGTGTAATGTCCGATAAAGGCAATATCATAAAATTTAGTGTTAGTTTCCATTTTGTTATCTCCAATCCAAAAGTTAATAATCTAATAATTTTATTTTCTTTGTCCAGTTATTATAGCAAAGAGTAAAGCAGAAAAGCAACTTCCTAAATGTTAAGTTAAACTTGACCTATACGTACAAGTATGATATAAAATAGATAGGTTTATATTTTAAGATTTCTTAAATATTTCAAAGGGGAAAATTGTTATGGAGAATAAAAAAGAAAAAGAGGAAAAATTTATCCAGATAGGAGAATTAGCAAAAAAAACGAAAGTTACTCCCCGAACAATATTAGACAATTAAAAAAAGCAGGGTTTTCTTTAAGAGAGGTAAAAGAAATGGAAGAAATAAATGGGATTGTAGAAGAAAATATTTTAGAAAAAGTAGATGATAACGAGTTAAATAAGATGATTGAATTTTTACAGTCTCAATTGGTAAAAACAGAAGAGAGATTAAACGAGACAATTAAAGTGAAGAAAGGATTAGAAGGGGTAATAGAATTTTTAAAGAAACGAAAAAAAACATAGAAGGGCAAGAGGTAATAAGGTCGAAAAGGAAGTAAAAAAGCTGAAAAGAATGAGTTAAGCAAAAGGGAGGGGAAAAATAATGGAGTGTCCGGAATTTGTTTCTATTGGGCATGTAACTTATGATATTTATCCCGGGGAGAAATTAATCGGTGGTTCAGCGGTCTATTCTTCTCTTACCGCTTGTAAACTCGGTCTATCTACCGGAATAATTACCAGTAGAGGATTAGACTTTTCTTGTGATGGTTTATTGAAGGGAATTAGTATTGCCGGTTCTGTATCTCCTCAAACTACTACTTTTTGTAATTCCTATTGTCAAGGAAAAAGGAAACAGATTATTAATGACGTAGCAAATAGGATAAAAAAAGAGCAAATCCCTAAGGGATGGGATAAGGCGAAAATTGTACATATTTGTCCGGTAGCTGATGAAGTTGATCAGGAAGTATTTACTCTTTTTAAAGATAGTTTAGTTGGTTTAACCCCGCAGGGTTTAATGAGAAGATGGGATGCGAAAGGGCAGGAAGTGTTGGAAGAATATAAGTCTTTAATAAATATAGTAATTCTTACCCGAGGAGCAGAGGGATCGATTTTATATTGGAGAGGTAAAAAATTTATCTTTTCAGCTTTTAAAACTGAAGAAAAAGACCCGACCGGGGCAGGAGATGTTTTTGCAGCAGCCTTTTTAGCAAAATACTATCAGACAGATGATCCTATAGAATCATCGCGGTTTGCTAATTGTGTTGCTTCTTTTGCAGTAGAAGGAAAAGGGACAGCAGGGATAACTGATTTTGATAGAATTATTAAAAGGGCTTCTTTGATGGGAATTGATCTTTAAGTGTAAAAAAGGGAGAAAAAAAGTAAAACTGTACTATGAGTTTTAAGAATTAAATTTTAAAAAATATTTTGCTATATTTCTTCCTAAAGGAATAAGTAAATAGTTTCAAACAAAAATTGGACCCGGTAGTTGCTTATAAATTTAATCAGTAATTTTATTTTAATATTTTTATAAAAAAAGAGAGATGATTAGAGATGAAATGTTTGATTATTGCTGCTGGAGAAGGAACTAGATTGTCTAACAGAGGTGGCTCTAAACCTCTCGTTCCTCTTTTAGAATTACCCCTTATCGAACGAGTAATATTAAATGCTAAGGGAGCAGGTATTACCGATTTCTACATAGTAACTGGCTATAATGGAGAGAAACTAAGAAACCACCTTAACCAATTTGCCCGGAGAAGAGACTTAAAAGTAACCCATCTTATAAATAAGCAATGGAAAAAAGAAAACGGGCTCTCCGTTCTTGCAGCAAAAAAGGAAATAAATGAGAATTTTATTCTATTGATGAGTGACCATATCTTTGATAAATCTATACTGGAAAACTTAATGCAGGAGAAGGTTGCCGATGGAGAAATTATATTGGCAGTAGATCATAACCTTAAGAACAAAACTGTTGATGTTGATGATGTTACCAAAGTTTTAGTTGATGATAAGAATAAAATTGTAAACATTGGAAAGAATATTAAAAAATATAATGCTTATGATACCGGAATCTTTCTTTGTTCACCGGAAATATTTGAGGCTTTAGAAGAAAGTTCAGACAATGGCGATACTTCTCTTTCAGCAGGAATAAAAATATTAGCCAAACGGAAAAAGGCAAGAGTCTTTGACATTGAAGGGAAATATTGGATTGATGTGGATGATGAAAACGCATTTAAGAAGGCAGAAAATATTCTTTTAGCTGATTTAAAAAAAGTGTCTGATGGTCCTATTTCCAGATATTTAAATCGTCCTGTTTCTAGTCGAATTTCTAAATATTTCTTAAAAATAAATATTACCCCCAATCAAATTTCATTTTTTTCTTTTTCACTTTCTATGATTGGCGCTCTCTTTTTCTTTTTTGGAGGATATGTTAATTTGCTAATTGGGGGAGTGTTAGCACAGGTATCCTCTATAGTGGATGGTTGCGATGGAGAGATTGCCCGGTTAAAATTTCAAGCATCGGAGTTTGGAGGGTGGTATGACGCAGTCTTAGACCGCTATGCAGATGCCTTTCTTCTTTTTGGTTTAACTTATTATACATATATTTTAGGGGGAAATTTAATCTATGTATTTATTGGATTTTTGGCCATCATCGGGTCTTTTATGAATAGCTATACTGCGGATAAATATGATGGGCTGATGAAGAAGAAGGTTTTCCCTGGGAAATATTATTTCAGGATAGGTCGTGATATTCGGTTGTTTGTTATATTTCTTGGTGCTGTAACCAATCAACCTCTTTTGTTTCTATTTTTAATTGCTATTTTATCCAATGCAGAAAATATCAGACGGATAGTAATGTTTTATAAAAGTGGATAAAGTCGGTCTCTACTCTGCCCAAAGCTACCTATGAAAATAAGTGGTCTATAGTTAAAGAAATATTCTGTAACTATAGAATAATCTAAAAACATTAGGATAATTACATAACTTTCTTTATGTAAGAATAACAACATAGCTAGTGGAATATTTGCGGCTATTCAAATACTTTTTTGCTAAACTGAGAATAACATAATTTAAAAATTGTATAGCATGTTCGAGTGTCGGAATTTCAAAATCAGAGTACTAAATTTCCGATTTTTCAAAAATTGAGACCTCAAAAAAGTACTTTTTATACGTTTTAAGAGTATTCCGGAAGCGATGATTTTACTATTAAGTTGGAACACAAAAAATCATCTGTAAGAGTCCCTTGTATAAAAAAAGTTAAATTTATCTAAAGCCTTAAAGGTATAATGAGTTTTTTCTTATTCATTATATTAATATCGAAAAAAATTACATTTTTTATTAAGCAAAAGCAAATATTAATTGACTTTGTATAGTATAAATAGTAATATAAAAATAAGTTATTTAGTAGGATTTGAATTTCAATATAAAACTGAAATGAAATAAAAAAAGATATAAAAGGGGTTTCAGGGGAATTTACCTCCCTGACAATCTTAGAAAGTTTAAACAATTAAAGCTGGGTAAATTATATGGAAAAGGTTTTAGAAAAAAGCAAAAAGAATATTAATGGAAAAGTATTTCTGAAAATTAATTCTGCTTTTATTCATTTAGGTAAAGCAGAAAAAAGAGTTGCAACATTTATAAAAAATTACCCAGAAGAGGTAATAAAATTGCCAATTAATGTTCTGGCTGAAAAGGTAGGAGTTAGCGTATCGACAATAATACGGTTATGTAGAAGAATTGAGATTAATGGATATACCGATTTAAAGATTGATATTACAAGAGATCTTGCCTTAAATTATAAAGAAACTTATTCAGAGATAAATTCAAATGATAGTATACCATTGTTACTTAATAAAGTTCAACAGTCATTCTTGCAGACTATTAGTAATACATTTAAAATATTATCTATTTCCGCGAATAAAGTTCAACAGTTATTCTCGCAGACTATTAGTAATACATTTAAAATATTATCTATTTCCGTATTAAAAGAAGCATATTTGAATATTATTAATTCAAATTCAGTATTAATTATAGGTGCAGGTGGAACTGCTGCTTTAGCTAAGTTATTTAACCATAAACTATTGAAATTGGAAATTAATAGTCAATGGTCTAATGATTTTAGTTTAATACCTCTTTTAATAAATAAAATAGGGAAGAATGATGTACTTTTTGTCTTGTCTCATTCTGGTTCGACCAATCTTGTTTATGATGCTGTAGTAATGGCAAAAAAAAAGGGTTGTAAAATTATTATTTTAACAAACTATTTACAATCGCCGATGGCTAAAAAGTCAGATATAATTTTGGCCACTGGTATAGACGAGCAACCTTTGGGTAGCGAAGGGGTAACTACTAGAATGGCTCAGATAAGTATAATTGAAGTTTTATGTTTGTTGATTGAATTAAAAAAACAGGAAATTTTATA
>NBMG01000111.1 GCA_002084865.1 Candidatus Atribacteria bacterium 4572_76 | reverse complement strand
GCCAGGGCTTCATCTCTTGAATTTGTATGGAGGGATTGAGTTCCACCCAACACTGCTGCTAAGGCTTGTATGGTAACTCGAACAATGTTATTATCTGCTTGTTGAGCAGTTAAAGTACAGCCAGCTGTCTGAGTATGAAATCTGAGCATTAAAGATTTTTTATTCTTAGCTCCAAATCTTTCTTTCATAATTTTAGCCCACAACCTTCGAGCTGCTCTAAATTTTGCTACCTCTTCTAATAAATCATTATGAGCATTAAAGAAAAAAGATAATCTTGGTGCAAAATCATCAACTTTCAATCCGATCTTTATTGCTGCATCCACATAAGCTATTCCATCGGCCAAAGTAAAGGCTACTTCTTGAACTGCTGTTGCTCCAGCTTCCCGGATATGGTATCCACTTATACTAATGGTATTCCATAGAGGCATCTCTTTAAAACAATATTCAAAGATATTGGTAATTAATCTCATTGAGGGAGCGGGCGGAAAGATATATGTTCCCCGGGCAATGTATTCTTTCAGTACATCATTTTGAATAGTCCCCTTCAGTTTATCAGGAGCTATTCCCTGTTTTTCCGCTACTGCAATGTACATAGCTAAAAGTACAGTTGCTGGAGCATTTATAGTCATTGAAGTGCTCACTTTATTAAGGGGAATTCCATTAAACAACATCTCCATATCCTTTAAGGAATCTATAGCTACCCCCACTTTTCCTACTTCGCCTAATGACATAGTATGATCTGAATCGTAACCAATTTGTGTAGGCAGATCAAAAGCAACACTTAATCCGGTTTGTCCTTGTTCTAATAGGTATTTATAACGCTTATTAGATTCTTCTGCTGTGCCAAACCCGGCATATTGGCGCATAGTCCAAAATCGGCCTCGGTACATAGTTGGTTGCACCCCGCGGGTATAAGGATATTGTCCGGGAAAATTCAACTCTTTATTATAGTCAAACTCTTCTAAATTTACAGGAGTATAAAGACGCTCAACCTCTTTCCCTGAACCGGTGACAAATTTATCTTTTCTTTCGGGAAAACGTTCAAGGGTTTTCCGTACAACCTTATTTTCCCATTCTTTTTTTAATTGCTTAATTTTTTTTATTTCTTCTTTATCAAACATCTTACACCTCTTTTTTATCGTATTGCGTATCGAGTATTGCGTATTGCGTTAAGAAAATCGGAATTCAAAACTCAAAAAACTGTTTTGACTTTTCTGTCATTGTCTGATTTATCAGAGCGTGGCAATCCCCGTTTGAGATTGCTTCGGTCGTTTAACTCCCTCGCAATTACGAGAATATATCGTATTTTTGTAGAGGGTAGATTCATTGAACCCCTTGCATTTTTTTACTATATACTCGATACTCAATACTATATACTGTTTTTCTATACGCCCCACGCTAAACGCTGTCCGCTAATTTCAGTATTTTAATTTATAAACAAAAATATTGATTAAAATGACATTTATGCCAGTTATATATTCTAATTCTTTTTTAAGACTTTTTTGAATTTTTAATCCGACCTGGGGAATGTTTTCCCCATATCTCAGCACCAAACTAATGTTTATCAAAATACCTTCTTCTTTAATGCTGATTTGGGATTTACCCAATTTTACAACTTCTTTGAAATCTTTAAGTGTATAAATAATTATATCTAAAATTGCATTTTCAGAAACATATAATTTTCCAAAGTAACTAAAAGGAGGCCTTACTATCGCTCTCTCGCCGATTTTCCGCATGAGAAGGGTCTTCGAAAATAGCTGTCCTAATGGCTTGAATTCTGTTCTTATCCTTTTTTGCAGAATGTCCGGCTAATATTTTATCTTTCCTTATTAAAAGACCATCATCAATTACATAATCTATATTATATCTATGGGCAATTAATAAGGCCTTGTGACTCTTGCCGGTTCCGCTCCCTCCTATTAGAACAAATATCTCCACTTTTAATTACCTTCTCCCAACATATTTCGTATCTCGTATCTCGTATTTAGTATCTCGCCAGAAAAATACATTCTAATATATAATTTTTAAATTTCTTTAATCTTTCTGACTATCTATTTTTTACGAGATACGATTCACGAGATACGAGATACTAATTTTATTTTTTAGGTTTTACCCAACCTCTACCTTCTACTGCTTTAGCTACACGCTGAATCGCGATTAAATAAGCAGCATCTCGGGTAAAACATTTTTCCTCAATAGCTAAATCTGCTACTGCATTGAATGCATTGGTCATAATATTATCTAACTTTTCTAAAACTTCATCTTTTGGCCAATAATAATTCATATTATTTTGGACTTGTTCAAAATACGAAACAGTTACCCCACCTGCATTACAAAGGAAATCAGGAATCATATAGACACCCTTTGCTTTCAGTACTTCATCTGCTTCTAAAGTAGTAGGAGTATTGGCTGCTTCCGCATAAATTTTAACTGTATCAAAATTAATTTCATTTACATTATCTTGAGTAACTGCCTGCCCTAAAGCCGCAGGTATAAGAACATTAACTTTTTTGCTCAACCAGGCGTCTCCGTCTTCTTTCGTCCAACCAAAAGATTTGGCTTTTTCCGGATCGATAGTACCAAATTTATCCAAAGTACCCGGAGCAAGTAAATCTTCAGGATTAATTCCTTTTTCGCAACTGTAAGTATAAGCTTTTTTATCTTTAGAATCCCAACATGACATTGCTACTACTTTTCCACCATATTGAACAAATTTTTCACAGGTATACTGGGCAACATTCCCCGCGCCTTGAATAGAAGCAGTAGCATCTTTAAAATCAATACCCAGCCTCTTTAGGGCTTCTCGAATACAGTAAACCGCTCCGTAACCGGTAGCCTCAGTTCTACCCAATGAACCGCCAACTCCCACTGCCTTTCCGGTAACAAAACCAGGTTTTCTGTTTCTATTGATAACATCATATTCATCCATAATCCAGAGCATATCCTGAGGATTAGTACCCACATCCGGTGCAGGGACATCTATTTCCGGACCAACAAGGTCATATACTTTTCTAACCCAACCCCGGCATAATCTTTCAGTCTCTCTATCGGTTAATTTTCTTGGATCTACAACAATTCCGCCCTTGCCTCCGCCCAGAGGAATATCTACCACTGCACATTTCCAAGCCATCATCATAGCCAATTGCTTTACCATATCGATTGTTTCATCTTCAGCGAAACGAAGGTAGAATGTTGAACTCTAAAACCGGTAAATGTCTTGGTGGTACCATTGTCCATATCTATAGGAATAGTAAATTGTATAGCTCTTTCTGGCTCTCTCATAAACTCGCGTAAAGCAGGGTCAAGATTAAGCACTTCTGCATTATGGTCAAATTGAGCTTGTACTAATTCAAAAGGGTTCATTTCTTTAGACATTTTTAAAAGTCCTCCTAAATAATTTTTAAAAATTTTAATTTAACTTAAGCATAATTTAAAAAAAATAAAATTCTCAATTTTCTTTACAGCCTGGTACTGCACCTCCCTTTTTTAGAATAATTCATGTTATTTATTTTTTCTCAAACTTTTACCCGAAGATAAAAATTCATCAATCGCCCGAGCGGCTACCTTGCCATCTCCTACTGCCGAGATTACGGTTGCCGAACCACGAACAATATCTCCTCCGGCAAATATCCCTTCTTTAGTAGTAGTTTTGGTGTTATCATCTATAACAAAATAACCCCACTGGTTAATCTTTACTCCGCTGGCACTGCGGGCTACAATAGGATTAGCTGAAGTGCCTATAGCATCGATAACCATATCTACTTCAATTACAAAATTGGAACCGGGGATGGGGATAGGTCTTCTTCTACCTGAATCATCCGGTTCACCTAATTCCATCTTCAGACATTCCATTCCGATAACATTACCTTTATCATCACCTAATACTTTAACCGGGAGGGTAAGGAAATTAAAGATAATCCCCTCTTCTTCGGCATGATGGACTTCCTCTGCCCGAGCCGGAACTTCTTTGCGGGAGCGGCGATAGACGATATAGGACTTTTCGGCTCCTAATCTTAAGGCAGTACGGGCTGAATCCATCGCCACATTTCCGGCACCGATAGTAGCTGCCCTTTTCCCTATCTTAATAGGAGTATCGTATTCGGGGAAGGCATAGGCCTTCATCAGATTAGAACGGGTAAGGAACTCATTGGCTGAATAGACATCATTTAAGTTCTCTCCGGGGATATTCATAAACCGGGGGGCCCCTGCCCCGTTGGCTAAGAAGATGGCATCAAATTCTTTAGTTAATTCATCTACACTTTTGGTAGTCCCTACTACAAAATCGGTTACTACTTTCACCCCTAATTTTTCAATCTCTTTTACCTCATACTCTACTATCGTTTTAGGGAGTCGAAATTCGGGAATACCGTAGACCAGGACTCCTCCGGGTTGGTGTAAGGCTTCAAAGATAGTTACCTGGTAGCCTAATTTAGCTAAATCAGCGGCACAGATGAGTCCGGCAGGGCCGGAACCTACTATGGCTACTCTCTGTTCTTTCTTGCTGATCTGGGGTAATTTACCGTGAATGTTATTCTGGCGAGCCCAATCAGCCACAAAACGTTCCAATCGACCGATAGCGATCGGTTTTCCCTGTTTTTCTAAAATGCAGACCTGCTGACACTGTTCTTCCTGAGGGCATACCCTTCCGGTTATAGCCGGAAGGTCATCGGTCTTTAATATTTCTCGATAAGCGCCGGCAAAATCTTCCTCCACAATCTTTTCGATAAATTTAGGGATATTAATCTCCGCCGGGCAACCGGGAACACATTTAGGATTTTTGCACTGCAGACATCTTTGAGCCTCATAAATGGCCTGTTCCCGGGTGTAGCCTAAGGGTACTTCTTTAAAATTGCATCTTCTCTCTTTGGGTCCTTGTTCGGGCATGGGAACCTGCTCTCTTTGCATTCTTTCTTTTACCGGTATCATTTCAGCCATTAGTTGGTCCCCCTTCCGCAGGTACATACATGATCGTGGTAGAGATCCCAGGATTTTTTCTCCGCATCTTTGTAGCGGGAAAGACGGTTGGAAAATTCTTCCCAATCTACTAATTGCCCGTCAAATTCCGGACCATCGGTACAGACAAATTTGGTCTCTCCTCCGATGGTAACTCTACAGGAACCACACATTCCGGTACCGTCTACCATAATACTATTTAAGCTGACTATGGTATCAACAGAATAAGGTTTGGTGGTCTCACAGGTCACCTTCATCATGATAGGTGGTCCGATAGTCCAGACCTTCTTGATGGATTTATCCTTATCCAGGAGTTCTTTTAAGACTTGGGTGACAAAACCCTTTCGGCCATAGCTGCCGTCATCGGTAGTAACAATCAGTTCCGAGGAGGCTTTTCTTATCTCCTCTTCCATGATAATCAGTTCTTTGTTGCGGGCTCCGATAATGGAGATAACTTCGTTACCGGCCTCTTTTAGGGCACGGGCAATAGGATGGATACAGGCGATCCCGGTACCCCCGCCTACGGTTATTACTTTTCCGTAATTTTCAATCTCGGTTTCTTTGCCTAAGGGTCCGATAAAAGAGAACAGTTTATCTCCTTCTTCCAAAGTGGAAAGCTCTTC
>NBMG01000001.1 GCA_002084865.1 Candidatus Atribacteria bacterium 4572_76 | reverse complement strand
GACTACCCGCCTACTCGATTTCGAGTCGAGCGCTTTCAGCCGGGCTCAGCCACCTCTCCTTCTTAATTAGTCATTGGTGAATAGTGAATAGTCGTTAGTATATATATTCCAGCGTATAGCGTATAATTTATAGCGAAAAACGAGAAGCGCAAAACGTAAAACTATAGCTCAAAATTTAAAATTTAAATATATGTTTTATTTATTAAGTTTTATCTTCATTATCACGTATATTATATAGTAAAATCAAAATATAAAGAAGCAAAAATTAAAACTTAAAATTTAATTGAGAAAAAAGTTTTGAGTTTTGAATTATGGTTTTTTAGCTTTTCGTTTTAAGTTTTTAGCTGTAAATGATAACTTTCAACTAAAAATTTATATTTAAACTAAAATGATAACTTTCAACTAAAAATTTATATTTAAACTAACTACTGGTTTAATCGGTCAATTGGTCAATTAAATTAACGTCTTTCCTGAAAGAATTTTTGTAAAATCAAACTACATTCCTTTTTTAAAACCCAAACTACATTCCTTTTTTAAAACCCCCCCTACTACCTCTATCTGATGATTAAATCTCTTATCCTGCACGATGTTTATGATACTGCCTGCTGCCCCGGCTTTAGGGTCAGAAGTTCCAAATATTAATCTATTAATTCTTGCCTGAAGCATGGCGTAAGCACACATCGGACAAGGTTCTAAAGTAACATAAAGGTCAATATCCTCCAAATGCCAGCTTCCTAAATATCGAGCAGCTTGTTGGATTGCTAATATTTCAGCATGAGCAGTAGGATCCTGTAACTCTTCTTTCTGATTGTGAGCCCGGGCTATTATCTTGTTCTGATATACAACTACCGCTCCTACGGGTACTTCCTGGCGGGAATAAGCGATTTCTGCCTCTTTTAAGGCTTCTTGCATCAAGCTAATATCTTTTTCACTATTTTTTAGCATATTCTTATATTCTTAATGGAGACTTTCCGGGAGAATTGATATTGGTGCGCCCGGAGGGACTCGAACCCCCAATCTACTGATCCGTAGTCAGTTGCTTTATCCAATTGAGCCACGGGCGCCCTATTAAAATAAAAGTTCCCTATTGATTTTATTATAATTTAAATTCTTAGTCAAATAAATTAGTCGTTAGTGAATAGTGAATAGTCGTTAGTATGAATACAAGTTTTCAGTATGCAACTAAAAACTTAAAACGAAAAGCGAAAAACCATAATTGAAAACTCAAAAATTTTTTGTATATGATATTACGTATCGCGTGAAATAAAACTAGGATTCAGGTGTAGAGGGCATAATGAATTGTACTCTCTTTTACAAATCATAGACAGGCAAGCTTATCCTACCACAATTATAATACTTATGCTTTTACCGATTTCTGGATTTTGCCTTACTACCGGCAGACACAAGGTCTGCCCCTACCTCTTTCTTTTTACTTTCTATACGCTATACACGACATGAACTTATTCTGGCTCCTGGCTCCTGAATTCTGTCTTCTTTACGATATACGATTCACGAGATACGAGATACGAACTTTATTTATTGAAATATTGGTTTAATTTTGTTATATTTAGGAAGCAGGTTTTTTAATTTTATTAAAGATGAATGAATAGAAGAAGGAATTACATTTCGAATGATAAAAAATCCTGAAGGTTTGAAAAATAAAAGAATCACTATAATGGGACTAGGATTAAATCAAGGTGGCTTGGGAGTAGCACGGTTTTTAGCAAAAGCAGGTGCTAAAATATTAGTTACAGATTTAAAGACCGAAGAAGAACTTGGACCTTCTTTAAAAAAATTAAAAAACTTCGATGTTGAATATATCCTGGGCCGACACCGGGAAGAAGATTTTATCAATACAGATATGATAATTCAAAATCCGGCTGTTCCCCATAATTCAAAGTATTTAAAAATTGCCCGGAAGCATAAAATCCCTATTAAGACCGACCTGGATCTTTTCTTACAGCTTTGTACTTCAAAAAATATAATTGCCGTTGCCGGAACTAAAGGGAAAAGCACTGTATCTCAACTTATCTATCATATTTTTAAAGAAGCTCAAAAAGATACAATTTTAGCCGGGAATATCGGTATCTCCGTTTTAGATATTTTAGAAAAAATCAACCCTCAAACCTTGGTAATCTTAGAAATATCTACCTGGCAGATGGAGGGGATAAAAGACCGTAAATTTAGACCCCAAACTGGAGTTTTAACTAATATCCTGCCTGACCACTTAGACCGCTATTCTAATTATAAGGAGTATGCCCGGTCAGAAAAATTAATCTTCAAACACCAAGTCCCAAATGATAATCTGGTAGTGAATTATGATAATGAAGAGACTAATAAAATTAAAAAAGAAACCGGATTACCGATTTACTGGTTCAGTACTAAAGAGAAGATAGAACCGGGATGTTATTTGGAAAATGACAAGCTGGCCTTCCAATCAAAAGAATATAAAATAAACTTTGCCAAAATATCCGACCTTCCTCTATCCGGGACACATAATCTGGAAAATGTTTTGGCAGCAAGTACAGTAGGCTTTATACATAATATCCCGGGTGAAATTATTCTAAAAGCCCTAAAAAGATTTCCCGGGATTCCTTACAGATTAGAACTTATCAGGGAATTTAGAGGAATTAAGTTTTATAATGATACCTGTGCCACCACTCCGGAAGCAACTTTAGTTGCTTTAGAATCTTTTCCCGGACAGGCTATTATCTTAATTCTGGGTGGCAAAGATAAAAAATTAAATTATGAAAATTTCGGAACAGCTATCGGACAAAATAAAAGAATCAAAAAGATTATCCTTCTGCAGCACCCCGATTACGATGCCTCTTCAAAAATATTTTCTGCCTTAAAAAAACATCTTGATTCAGAAAAAATTATCCAAACATCAAATCTTAAAATAGGAGTCGAAGTAGCCTTACAACAAGCTAAGGCAGATGACCTTATTCTCCTCTCCCCTGCAGCAGCCAGTTTCGGAATGTTTATAAATGAATTTGACCGGGGAGATCAATTTAATAAAATAGTAAGAAATCTCAAATAATCTATCTACTGTAATTTAATTTCTATCTATACAAAATACCTGGATTATTTTTTTACATAGGTATTTAAAAAAACAGACAAAATTAGAATAAATTTACATTCACCATGCCTAAAAGGTAGAGCACCGCAATTATAAAGGGCTGATGGAGTAGATAAATCAATAAGGAGTGCTCCCCCAAAAAGCAAAAAGCTTTTATCCCCGATAAGAAAGAAAGATCAGTAAGTGGAAACCTCCGAGAGTAATCCGAGTAGAGTAAATTACCAAAAAATATCCCTATTAAAACTACTCCAAACCAGGGCAAAAGGGGGAAATAGTCAACCGAATAAAATTGAGCCGGCCTAAACCCTAACCATGACAGCCAAGAAAAATCAAAAGAAAATCCTTTTAAATACGCCCCTAAAAATATACAAAATAAACCAATTAGCAGGTTCCAATAGCGGAGTTTCAGAAAAGGATAAGCCAAGATAATGGAAATTCCGATAAGGTGAAGTATGCCGAAAATTACAAAAGCCTTACCTAAAAATATTCGCGTCACCAGAGTTATAATTAAACCCCAGGAAAATATCTTCAAACCTCTTCGAAGATATTTTATGAATAATTTATTTCTTTCTTTATGAGTTTTCTTGGTCCTGGAAAAACTGACACTAAGGGATACCCCGACTAAAAAAATAAATATCGTGGCAGTTGTCCGCGCAAAATACATCCAGAAACCGGAATAAACATTAACATTATAATGGGCAAAATAGTGCAGATTATAAAGTAAGTGGTAGAGCACCATCATAATTATGGCAATTCCCCGCAGGAAATCTATTTCCCAGAATCGTTGTTGTAAATTTCTATCCATAAAATACCTCAAAAAAAATAAATTTAAATCCTTTTCATCTTCCGTATTTATTACATTTTCTTATAATCTAAGTTACCTACTTGTATTCTAGGATTTGCCCTACACCAACTTCTTTAAGGTTCGTTACTCGAGATAAGGCAATCTTAGATTTTAAATCAGTACAGTGGCAGGCATGCACTTCGCGGGGTTTTATTTTCTCCAAATATTTCAAAGTACCTTCTAACTGTTTCTTTTCCGGATTAAGCAAATGAAATCCCCCGACTATATCAATTATCCTATCATCCCTACAAATCTTTTTAGCATATTCTACGATATTACAAATCCCTGAATGAGAACAGCCAGTAATAATCACCAAACCTTTTGCTAAGCGGTAAGCCATGGCAGAGTCATCTATTAAATAATCATCTTCTTCAAAATCATCTTTTACCACTTTTCCGATTGGATTTTTTGCTTCAAAATCATTCTTTCTCTCTATTTCTCCCAGAAATACCAATCTCTCGGTTAGCCATAACGGCTCTTTGCTTAATTTTATTTTAAAATGCTTTTTTAACTCTTCCTGTGAAATTATAGAACCTATCTGCTTGAGACCCTTAATTTTCTTCGCCAAAAAAGAATAAGGATGGGCAATTACAATTGGTTTGGTACCATCTATTTTTTCTATCGCGGCTTCTGTATAATATTTTATTAAAGAAGTTAATCCCCAGGTATGGTCGAGGTGTCCATGAGAAATAACCAGGTAATCTAAATCCCAGAAATGAATATTCATTTTTTGGGCATTTTTAATAAAAACATCTGAATATCCTACATCAAATAATATTTTGCGTCCAGCATCCTGAATAAGGTAAGATACTCCCGGTTCTCCCAAAAAGTAGCGGTCTATCAGAGTGTTATTATCTACCAAAACGGTTATTTTGATTTTTTCATTCCCCCTATTATATAAATATTATAATAAAATATTTTAATTTTAGGTTGTTTTTTGGTTATTCTGCTAATTCCAAGGCAACCTCCGCCATCTGGTTAAAGGTCTTCTGCCGTTCTTCTGAAGTAGTCTCTTCTCTGGTCACCAAACTATCGGAAACAGTTAAAATCGAAAGAGCATTAACTTGAAATTTTGCTGCCAGAGTATATAAGACAGCGGTTTCCATCTCTACAGCTAATATTCCATAATTTGCCCAATGCTTCCAGGAATCAGGGTCATCGTGATAAAAAGTATCGGTAGTTAGAACACTCCCTACTTTTACCGGGATATTTTTTTCTAAAGCAATATCATAAGCCCTTTTTAGAAGGTCGAAATTTGCAGTAGAAGCATAATCCATACCATGAAAGCGTATCTTATTAATAGAGGAATCCGTTGAGGCACTCATAGCCAAAATAACATCTCTTATTCTTATATCAGCCTGCATAGAACCACAGCTTCCGATACGGATCAAATTTTTCGCCTTGTAGTTTGTGATAAGTTCATTTACGTATATCGATATAGAAGGTATCCCCATGCCGGTCCCCTGGACAGAGATTCTTTTCCCTTTATAATTTCCGGTATAGCCATACATACCACGTACTTCATTATAACAGATAGCATCAGTAAGGAAATTTTTCGCTATATATTTTGCCCTCAAGGGGTCTCCGGGAAGTAAAACTGTACTGGCAATATCTCCTTCTTTTGCTCCAATATGTATACTCATGATTATTTATCCTCCTGATTAGATAGATTAAATTAGTTTTTAGTGAATAGTGTCAGTATTAAACAAGTTCTAGTTGACAGTTTTCAGTTCTCATTATACAGCTAAAAGCTTAAAGTGAAAAGTGAAAAGCCATAATTCAAAATTCAAAACTTTTTTCTTAATATTAAATTTTAAGTTCTGTTTTTTGCTTCTTTGCTTTTTCGCTTTTTTGCAATATAGCATGTGAGATAAGATATATAAAAATCAATATACTTATATACAATGCTATTAAATTTTAAATTTTTGGCTATGGCTTTGCGTTTTGTGTTTTTCGCTATAATTATCCACTATACGCTGTCCGCTCCACGCTAATATACGAGATACGATTCACAAGACTTGTCCCCGTGAAAACGGGGATACGAGATACAAATTTAGTTTTCTTCGTTATATTTTATTATACACTTCTCAATATATTGCCTAAACTTTTTACTGTTCATCCTGTCGTGCCTGGCATCATAGGTAACATGATTTTTGTTATATGGAGAACTTTTAGCGAATATGACAAACGAACCCCTAAAATATCTGGAGACTATCCTTGCACTTTTGGGCAACAGAATTCTATTGCCCTTCTCATTATATCCCAGGTATCCTTTTTGCCATGCCTCTTTTCCCACATAATGACCTGGCTCCAGTTCAGTTACCTTTTCTTTTATAAAAGATGGGTCAATATTTGGGGTAATCGACTTTAAGCCAGCAGTTTCTAAACGAAAATAAGCCCAATTAATGTTATTGGGGAAATAATTAAATTCCAGTACTTTCGGTTTAACAATCCTTACCGAATTCGGGGTACTAAATTCGATACATCCCTTCTCTGATGATCTTTTTGCTCCGGTTAAATCATGGCCTCCGCCAACGGGAAATAGAGTATGATTTAAATCTCCAGCAGAACTTAATTTATTAAGAATAGAAATTATACTATCGATATCCTTCCAAAGACAGTTGTTTGGGATAGCTATCGGAAATAATTTTCTGATAATTTTCTCCCAAACAACTAAATTTTCTGTTTCGAAATCACCTCTATCTAATTTCATAATTTCTCCTCCCCTTAAATAATATTTTAAATATTTTCTATCTCATTATCTTAATAATAAAAAAAATTGCCACTACCTTATAAAAGGTCGAGACAATTTTTAACATCTTCGGTTAGAATAAGTAGTGAATGTTCTGTTTTGGTTTTACCGATAGTGCAATAAAGAATACTGCGGTTTTCTATTAAATCGTGCAATAGAGGAACCCTCTTAATTTATAAGAAATGGCGGAGAGAGAGGGATTCGAACCCTCGGAGCAGGCCTTAACCCGCTCAATTGCTTAGCAGGCAACCACCTTCGGCCACTCGGTCATCTCTCCATTTAAAAGTATAACATAATAATTTTTTTCAGGCAAGAAAAACCGACAAATTCATATCTTGTATCTCGTGAATCGTATCTCGTAAAAAAAATAGGAACCAGAAGCCAGAATCCAGAATAAAATTCGCACCATATATCGCGTAAAGTTAGATAAAAAAATACCATTCTTTCTCTTTGCGTATTACGTATGTCGTATGGCGTTTAGTCAGTTCTTAGACCTAGGGGAAACAAAGGTGCCTGGCACTTTTGTTTCCCCTATTTAACCGGCTAACCAAGTAACTGCACACGTTATCTGTATATGTTATGCTATATGCAGAATACACAAAACGAATTTATTCTGACTCTTGGTTTCTATTATTTTTACCGGGAGCGAGATACGAATTGTTAGTGTAAGCTTTAGTGGGGTAATAAGAAAGAGAAACGAATATTTATTGCCTTTGTTTTCCTATCTTCTTTTTTCTTAACCCTACGCTGTATGTTAATATTATTTATTTCGGTTTCTGTATTTTGTTCTTCCTTTCCTAACTATACGCTCTACGCTAAACGCTATACGCTAACATACTCGATACTACATACTCAATACTTTCCCTTCTAACTTGCGATAAATATTAAAATATATTAGAATATGCAAAGTAAAAATAAATTAGACGAATATAATTTCAACTCACAATAAAGGAGAGCCGAAAAAGTGAAGCAATATCAATATGAGGTAATTGTAGTAGGTGCCGGCCATGCCGGTTGTGAAGCCGCTTTAGCCGCTGCCAGAATGGGAGCGAATACACTCCTCATTACTTCCAATATAGACAATGTTGCTCTGATGCCCTGCAATCCCTCTATAGGAGGTCCGGGCAAAGGACATGTAGCCCGAGAAATCGATGCTTTAGGCGGAGAAATGGCTAAAAATACCGATAAAGCCACTATTCATATAAGAATATTGAACACCAGCAAAGGTCCGGCTATGTGGGCTCTAAGGGCACAGATAGATAAAAGATTATATACTCAGGAAATGATACACACTCTCCAAAACCAAAAAAATTTAGATTTAAAACAGGAGATGGTAACAAAATTAATAGTAAATAATTGTCGGGTAGAAGGGGTAATAGTTAAAAGTGGTTTGGAATTTTCTTCTCCCACAGTAATTTTAACCAACGGAACATTTTTAAATGGCAAAATTTATATTGGAAAAACTACTTATTCAGCAGGAAGAGCCGGTGAACTTGCCTCGATTGGTCTGGCAGAAAATCTTAAAGAGTTGGGTTTTAAAATCGGAAGATTAAATACCTGCACCCCTCCTCGGATAGATAGAAGAACGATTGATTCCTCCAAGATGAAAGAACAGAAGAGTGCAGATATCCCTCTGTCTTTTTCTTTTGAAAATAAGGGAAAAATATATAAAGATTTTTCGGTATTTATGACCCGCACGAATCAGAAGACCCATCAGATAATCCAGGATAACATCCATAGAGTCCCCCTCTCTAATGGCACCATCCAGAGTGCAGCTATCAGATATTGTCCCTCTGTAGAAGATAAAATAATTAGATTCCCTGAAAAAGAATCTCATCAGATATTCTTAGAACCAGAGGGATATAATACTGAAGAAATATATTTACAGGGATTTTTTACCAGTCTGCCTGCTGATGCCCAGGATGAAGCCATACGAACTATTAAGGGGTTAGAAAATTGTAAAGTTATCAGATACGGATATGCCATTGAATATGATATGGTCTATCCTAATCAATTAAAATACTCTTTAGAAACTAAGGCAATTAGAGGATTATTTTTAGCCGGGCAGGTTAACGGCACCTCAGGATATGAAGAGGCAGCTGAACAAGGATTGCTAGCGGGTATAAATGCAGTACAACTGACACGCGGTAACGAGCCCTTAATTCTGGACCGTTCAGAAGCTTATATTGCCGTAGAGATAGATGATTTAGTTACAAAAAGTGTAACTGAACCCTATCGTCTAAGAACCGGACTGGCTGAATATAGACTTTTATTAAGGCAGGATAATGCGGATTTAAGACTTACTCCTT
Source organism: Candidatus Atribacteria bacterium 4572_76 (assembly GCA_002084865.1). Taxonomy (GTDB): domain Bacteria; phylum Atribacterota; class Phoenicimicrobiia; order Phoenicimicrobiales; family Phoenicimicrobiaceae; genus Sediminicultor. Next base: position 13,787 of record NBMG01000001.1, on the reverse strand, counting down.
ATGGATATCAGTTGGGCCTAATCTCGGAACAAAGATACAAAAAATTTTTGAAGAAAAAAACCCTGATTGAAAAGGAGAAAGAAAGGTTAAAAGAGGTAATTATCCATACTACCCAAAAGGTAAATGAATTACTGAATAAATTAGGCACTACCCCTCTATCTGAAGCAACTACTCTGGCTACTTTACTGTCCAGACCTGAGGTAACTTACAATCAAACTGCTTCTATTGACCCCAACAGACCGAAATTGCCTGCTGAGGTAACCGAGCAAGTTGAAATTCAGATAAAATATGCAGGATATATCAAAAGACAAGAAATTCAGGTAAAAAGATTTAAGAAATTAGAGAATTATAAAATACCCAAAAATATCGATTATTTTAATATGCACGGTATATCCCATGAAGGCAAGGAAAGATTCTCGGAAGTGCAGCCAATTTCTTTGGGCCAGGCTAAAAGAATCCCCGGAATAACCCCTTCAGACATCGCCGCTCTAATGATAAATATTGAAAAGATAAAGAAAACAAAAAAAATGGGATGATAGATAAGCTTGTCCTCGTGAAAACGGGGAATACCCCTCCTATTTTGTAATGAGTAATGAGCAACAAGTAATGGGTTAATTGAGGAGCTAACATAATTGGTTAATTGGTGAATTGGCAAATTAGTGAATTATCCAATGCTAACGCTCCCTTTTACATTTGTCGGATTAATCAACATATCAGATACCGAGCATTTTTCTTTTACTAATTTATGAAGTTGTTGGATCTTTTCTTTTGGAGCGTTTGTTTTTATTTTCACCTCATATCTAATCTGTTTGAACCCTCTCCTCTCTCTACCTTCCTTATCTGTCCAACCACCATGAACCGTATCCCCTTCTAGATTAATTGTTAAACCCTCTATTTCTACTCCATATTTTCTTGCATATGCACGATAAGTTACTGCTACACACCCGCCTAAAGCAGTCAATATCATTTCAACCGGATTAGGAGCAGTGTTAGTGCCTTTCAATTCTAAAGGTTCATCTATGCCAACTTTAAATTTCCTTACTTCGGTCTCGGTTTTAAAACCTTCTAACCATTTAGTCTGAGCTTTATAAGTTCGTATTTTCATCTTTTTCTCCCTTCTTTTAATAATTATCAGGGCGTATGCAATACGCCCTTACTTACAATATTACTATTATGGGTAGAGGCAAGGTGATCTGCCTCTGCATCTTTTAATTTCTATCTTAGGCGATACTCGCAATAGGCAATACAGTATAGCAAAACACTATTTACTAAATTTTTAATTAATTGGAGAATTGGTGCATTGGTCAATTAACTAATTTTCCTGCTGCCCTTAAAGTATTCTGCATCAGCATAACATTAGTTATCGGTCCTACTCCTCCGGGAACCGGAGTAATGACAGATACTTTATCCAAGACTTCATTGTAAGCTACATCCCCCACCAATTTTCCTTCCACCTCATTTGTCCCTACATCAATAATAACTACTCCCTCTTTTACCATATCCCGCTTAATTATCTCAGGTTTTCCTACTGCCGCAATCAGAATATCTGCCTGACGGGTAAAATAGCTTAAATCATTGGTTCGGGAATGACAGATGGTGAGAGTAGCATTGGCATACTGCTTTTTCTGGAGAAGTATGAGGGACATCGGTCTTCCTACAATATTACTCCTTCCCACGATAACGGTATGTTTCCCTTCTACTACAATATTCTCTCTCTTCATCAATTCATATACTGCATAAGGGGTGCAAGGCAAAAATTCCGGTTTACCCAAAGCCAGTCTTCCCATATTAATGGGGTTAAAGCAATCTACATCTTTGGAAGGATCTACTGATTCTTGAATCCGTTCCTGGTTTATATGCTCAGGAAGGGGAACTTGCACTATAATCCCACTTACCTTTTTATTCTTATTCAAATTATCTATGAGTTTTAAAAGTTCTTCTTCTGTAGTTTCGGAAGGTAAACTGTATTTTTCAAAACCAATAGAAGCCCTTTCGCAGGATTTAGCAATCATCTTAACGTAAAATAAGGATGCCGGGTCTTCTCCTGCAATAACTACTGCTAATTTAGGAGTTATTTCATGTTTTTTGATAAAATCTTCTACTTTTGCTTTTAAAGATTCATTAATCTCTTTAGCTATTTTTCTACCATCGATTATCTTGGCCATGATAAGTATCTCTCCTTTTTACTATATTTTTTTAAATTTGGTCATCTTTCATCGGCATTAGTTAATTAGTTAGTTGAGGGATGAACATATTTGAGTATGTTTGAGTATATTGATAATATTAATATAAAGCCAATTATCCAATAAACCGGTTAACTAACCAATGCATGTTTATTTTATAATATACCATTATTAAATTGTCAAATCAAAATAATTCTTTACAATCATTCACACAAAAAGCCTATGGTTTCCCATAGGCTTTCTATTCTATATTATATTTATTTTAAATATTAAAAAACTTATAACTCTTAATGACTCTTTGTGTGACTCTTTCTATCCCTGTTGCTAATTGCTTCTTTAATTATAAATTTAGCTTTATTTTTTTCAATATTACAAGCAGCACTAATTTCACCCACCAAAATCTTACGAGCTCTCTCGTATAAACCGCGTTCCGTAGAAGATAGCTTTTCTACGGTATCTCGATGAGTATAATTTTTTACTACCTGAGCTACTTTTAAGATATCTCCACTATCGACCATTTCTGTTTGAGATCTTATCCTCTGCTTATAATTCTCATCCATTTCATCATCCATCCTATGTCTTAATACGTTTAAAACGTCTGGTACAGTTTCAGGGTCAATAATATATCTTAAACCAATTTCTTCAGCTTTATTAACGGGAACCATCAAAGTCATTTCGTTTACCATTAATTTTAAAATATAGTATTTTTCTTTTTGCCCCAATACTTTCTTTTCTTCTATATTTTCAACGTCTCCAACTCCAAAGGAAGGATGAGATACTTTATCACCGATTTTAAACATTTCTTGGGATTTTTTAAACCCGCTACTCACTTCCTATCTTTTTATTTTTTAAAATTATACCATTTTTTCACTAAAAATACAAACCGATTTTCGTATTGCGTATCGAGTATCGAGTATCGCGTGAAGAGTAGCGTGGAACTTATAGCAAAAATCGTATCTCGTAAAGAGAATAGAAACCGAGAATCAGAATAAATTCGTATTGGGTACTGAGTTAAGAAAGCGAAAAAAAATAAATTAAAGGATAGCAGGAAAAAAATGCAAGAGTATAACCTTTTTTATCTAATGATTTAGGAAAACATATGACAGGCTACATAGTGATTATTTTCGGAACACTTCAATTCCGGCTCTTCTTCTTTGCATACATTTTTTACATAAGGGCATCTGGTATGAAATCGACATCCGGAAGGAGGATTTACTGGGCTGGGAACATCGCCCATCAAAATCTGACCCTTTTTCCTAAGCTTAGGATTGGGAATAGGTATAGCAGAAAGTAATGCCTGGGTATAGGGATGTTTGGGGCTGCTAAATAATTCTTTTTTAGGAGCAGTCTCTACTATCTTACCTAAATACATCACTGCGACTCTATCACAAATATGTTTTATTACACTTAAATCATGAGCTACAAATAAAATGGTAAGTCCAAATTCTTTCTGTAAATCCTGTAATAAATTGATAATTTGGGCTTGAATAGAAACATCCAGAGCGGATACACATTCATCGGCAACTATAAACTCCGGGTTAGTGGCTAAAGCTCTGGCGATCCCTATTCTCTGTCTTTGACCGCCGCTAAATTCATGAGGGTATCTGTTTATCTGGTCTGGTAGAAGACCAACCTTTCCCATAATCTCAATTACCCTCTCTTCTTGTTCTTTTTTAGAACCAATCTTGTGTACTTCCATCGGTTCAGCAATGGTTGTTCCTATGGTCATTCTGGGATCAAGAGAGCCAAAGGGGTCCTGATAGATAATCATCATTTTTTTTCTAATTTTTAGCATCTCTTTTTTTCTTAAATGAGTTATTTCCTGACCATTAAAATATACTTTACCTTCTGTCGGATCTAATATACGTAATATAGTTTTCCCACAGGTAGTCTTTCCGCATCCCGATTCTCCTACGAGCCCAAGAATTTTTTTCTTCTCTATAAAAAAACTTACATCATCCACTGCTCTAACCGCTTTTTTATTGCCTAAAGGTGATTTTCCTATCCAGAACCATTTTTTTAAATTTTTGACTTCTACCAATCTTTCCATTCTGCTTATTTGCTCCTTATTCTCTTCTTGACTAAATGACATTTTACCAGATGAGAATTTTCTATCTCTAACAGTTCCGGCATCTCATCAACGCATCTTTCGAAACAAAAATCACATCTGGGATGAAATGGACATCCTGAGGGTAAATCAAGGAGATTGGGGACTATGCCCGGAATTGCATCAAGATGTTCCGTCTCAACATCCATTCGGGGTATTGATTTACTTAACCCTTTGGTATAAGGGTGGAGAGGATTATTAAAAAGAGTATGGACATCAGTATATTCTACAATATGCCCGGCATACATTACCGCTACTTTATCACACATTTCAGCGATTACTCCCAGATCATGAGTTATTAACATCACTGATGCCCCAAACTTATTTTTTAAATCATTAATTAATCTTAAAATCTGAGCTTGAATGGTAACATCAAGGGCAGTGGTAGGTTCATCAGCAATAAGTAAGGTGGGATTACAGGATAGAGCCATGGCAATCATCACTCTCTGTCTCATTCCCCCGGATAACTCATGAGGGTAATTATCTATTCTCTTCTCTACATCCGGCATCCCTACAATCTTTAACATCTCTATAGACTTTTTTCTGGTCTCTTCTTTGTTTAATCCCTGATGTAATTGGATGACTTCCCCAATTTCATGACCGATAGTGAATACCGGGTCCAAGGAAGTCATAGGTTCCTGAAAGATCATAGATATTTTCTTACCTCTCATCTTTCTAATTTCATTATCATCTAACTTTAAAAGGTTCTTACCTTCGAAATATATTTCTCCTCCTACAATTTTCCCCGGAGGATAAGGAATTAATCTCATGACCGACAAGGCGGTGACACTCTTACCGCTTCCGGACTCTCCTACAATTCCTAAAGTTTCTCCTTGGTTAATTTTAAAACTAACTCCGTCTACCGCTTTCACTGTTCCTTCATGGGTAAAAAAATGAGTTTTTAAATTTTTTATTTCCAATAATGTTTTCATATCTTGTCTTACTTTTTCCTAATCTTGTAAATTTAGAGGAACGGGGAACCGTCCCATGTACTACCATTAAGTTTTAAGCCGAGGGTCTAAAATATCCCGTAAACCGTCTCCCAATAAGTTGAGACCTATAACAGATAATAATATCGCTATTCCGGGGAAAGTTGCTGCCCACCATGCACCACTTACAATGTAAGAGTAGCTTTTAGAGAGCATAGCACCCCATTCCGGAATGGGAGGTTGAGCGCCTAATCCTAAAAAACCAAGAGCTGCACAGTCTAAAATAGCAGTAGCTAACATTAGGGTGCCGTATACAATAACCGGGGCTATACTGTTGGGCAGGACATGACGAAAGATAATCCTTGCATCACTCGACCCGATTGCTTTTTGGACTTCGATATATTCCATCTCTTTAATATAGAGTACCGAGCTTCTGATAATCCTGGCCATCTGAGGAGTATAGACTATACCGATAGCTATCATTGCCTTATCCAGTCCTTGACCCAGAACAGTGACAATTACAATAGCCAGTAACAATGCTGGAAAGGCAAACATAATATCAACTATCCTCATAACAACTGCATCTACCCATCCGCCATAGTAACCAGCTATAGTTCCAAAAGTTATACCTAAAATCATGGCAATTCCTACTGCTACAAAACCGGCAGTTAAACTAACTCTGGCTCCGTAAAGAATTCTGCTTAAAACACATCTCCCCAGGCCATCAGCTCCTAAGGGCATCTCTTCTATTCCATCTTCACTCCAGAATCCCGGTTTTAAAGCCTTGAAAAGTTCCGGAGGAGAAGGAGTAGGGCTATTGGGAGCAATAAAATTAGCAAAAATGGCACATAAAATTAGTATAACCACAATTGCCAGACCAAAAACTGCTGATTTGTTATATTTTAATCTTCTAATTAATTCCTGAGATTTTGTTTCTCTTGTTCTTTCCATTTTTTTCCTATCCGTAATGAATTCTTGGGTCAATATAAACATAAACAATATCAGTCAATAGATTCACAATGACAAACATTGAAGCAAAAAACAATACACATCCCTGTACCACAGGATAATCTCTCATATTTACTGCGTTTACCACATACCTTCCGATTCCCGGCCAGGAAAAGACAGTTTCAGTCAAAATAGCCCCAGCAAGTAGCAATCCAAAATTTAATCCGATTACGGTAATTACCGGAATCATGGCATTCCTTACCGCATGTTTATAGATTACCATTCTTTCTGGTAATCCTTTAGCCCTCTCTGTCCTGATAAAATCCTGTCTTAATACTTCTAACATACTCGACCTGGTTACTCGGGCAATAGTAGCCATGGGTATAGTAGACAGAGCAACAGAAGGTAAGATTAAATAACGAAGTGAGCTTATAAAAGCTGCAAAATTGCCGGTAATAAGACTGTCCAACAGATAAAAACCGGTAATACGCTGGAAAGAAATCATCATACTTATCCGACCACTGATAGGCAGCCACCTCAAATATACTCCAAAAATCATCATCAGCATAATCCCTAACCAGAAAACGGGCATCGACACCCCGAAGATAGCGAGTCCCATAAAACTGTAATCAAAAACCGAATACTGCCGTGAGGCAGAAATAATTCCGGCAATACAACCGATAGTTATAGCAAAAATCATAGAAACCAGGGTAAGCTCAATTGTATTAGGAAATCTTTCCAATATCTCTTTAGCGACATATTCATTCGAAACTATAGAACGTCCCAAATCTCCACGCAATACTTGTTTAAGCCAGATCCAATATTGAGTAGTGAGGGGTTTATCTAATCCGTATTTTTCTCTGATGGAATTAATAACCTGAGGAGAGGCATGTTCTCCGGCTATAGTTACTGCCGGGTCACCAGGGGCTAAACGAATTAAAGAAAAGGCAAGGATAGAGACTCCTAATAGTACTGGAATTAACATTAATAATCTTTTGGTAATATACCACTTCATCAATTAGTTCCTATCTTTCTACAAATTATACTTATATTATTATACTTTTTAATCATTATAATGCAACAGGAAAAATGAAAAAAAAGTGCCTTTTTAGGCACATTATTTTTTATTCGGGGAAGGGGTGACTCAGTCTCCCCTTCCCTTTTACTAAAATTCAAACCAAGAGAATTTCTTCTATTCAATCCACACCGGGTAGAAGAATTTTCTGGAAGTAGGATTAAGGACATAACCCTTTACGTTTGTTCTAAAGACTATATTCTGGGTTGAGTGGGCTAAATAAACCCAACCGGCATCTTCATGAATCATCTCCTGAGCTTTCTTATAGTATGTTGCTCTCTTTTCTTCATCATAAGTAGCTAAAGCTGCGGAAAGCAATTCCTGAACTGTATTATTGGTATAGAAAGCATAGTTTCCGGCTGCACCAATAGAACAAGCATTAGCTCCGTATAACACATTCATAAAATTATCCGGGTCTCCGTTATCACCGGTCCACCCTAATAGACACATTTGGTGATTTCCGGCTTCAGTTTCCTGGAGATAAGTTCCCCAATCAACCTGGTAGAATTTTACGGTTATGCCTACGGCAGCTAAATAACTTTGAATCGCTTCCCCAATCTTGGGAGGATCGAACATATACGGTCTGGATACAGGCATTACATATAAAGTGACTTCAAAGCCATCAGGATATCCTGCTTCGGTTAATAATTGTTTGGCTTTCGCAGGATCATAAGGATAATCTTCTATTTCATCATTATAGCCTAGCATAAAGGGAGGCATCCCATTTTTAGCCTTAATTGCTGTTCCCATGTAAATATTATCCACTATCGATTGCTTATCAATAGCCATATTAATTGCTTGTCTTACTTTTTTCTTGGTAAGGGGTTCAAAATATCCCGGGGTTTTAACCAGAGGTTCTGAATCAAGATCGCGCACTCCATTTTTATTTTCATCAATATATCCGTATCCGGTATTCATGGCCATATATCCGATGTTCATCCCTGGTTGACTCATAAGTACTAAATCTTTGTTAGCCTTTATTCTCTCAAAGTCAGCAGGATTGGGATATTCTATTCCCTGAACTTCGCCTACTTCTAAAGCCATAAGCCTTGCTGAAGGGTCAGGTATTACTTTGAAGATTAATTTATCCAGCTTGGCTCTTTCCCTCCAATAATTTTCATTTGCTTCTAAGGTAATATGGTCATCTTTTACCCATTCGACAAATTTAAAAGGACCGGTACCACAGGGATGTTTAAAGGCATCTTCTTTATATTTTTCGGCATTGGTTGGACTTACGATATTAACCGTGAACATAGCAAGACTGGTCATTATAGAGGCATTCGGTCTTTTTAAGACTAATTTTACAGTATAGTCATCGATCTTCTCCATCTTATCTACATCGCCGAACATATATCCCCAGTAAGCCCATTCACCATATTGATTATAAGGATGGTTGGAATCATATTGGCGGGCAAAAGAAAAGACTACTGCATCGGCATTAAAGTCTGTACCATCATGGAATTTAACCCCTTTTCTCAGGTTAAATACAATCTCTGTCCCATCTGCTGATGCTTCCCAGGAAGTAGCCAAACAAGGTTTTATTAATACGGAACCTGCCTCATATTCAACCAACCCTTCGAAGATATTATCCATCCTTTGGATGGATTCTCCATCGGTTACATCTCCGGGATCTAATCTGGAAGCATCTCCACTGCTACCAAATACCAGAATATTTTCTGCAGAAGCTGCGCTGACTAGACTAAATACTAATCCTACTGTTAACAATAAAACTAAAAATAATTTACTTTTCATATTTATTCTCCTTTCTAATCTAATACTTTTTAACTAAAACACTCAATTTATTCTATAAATAATTTTCCTCCTTTCTTTTTTTTATTGTTTTATGGCTGCGAATTCAATTTCAATTTAACATAAACTAATGTCTTAAAAAATAATTTGCTTATTTTAAATATGATAGAGGGTTAACCGGCTTGCCACTTGCCCTTATTTCAAAATGGAGGTGGGGACCGGTGGCATTTCCAGTGCTCCCTAATTTTGCAATTATGCTACCTCTTTTTACATACTGACCCTTCCTCACTAAATTTACCGAGTTATGGCCGTATACAGTAGAATATCCCCCATCATGGCTCAAGATAATCACATTACCATACCCTCGCATATAACCAGCATAGCTTACCCGGCCACTCTCAGCAGCTACTATAGTAGTTCCGGTAGGGCCGCCAATGTCTATGCCGGCATGAAAATCTTTTCTTCCGCTTATAACTCTCATTCCATAAGGAGAAGTAATCCTTCCTCTTACCGGCCAGATAAAATTGCATATATTACTACGGGCCCCGGGTACATTAGGAATTCTCAATTGCTGTCCTGCAGAGATTCTGGAAGCATCTTTAATATTATTCGCTGCTATAATGGATTCTAACTTTACATTATATTCGCGCGAAATACTCCAAAGGCTTTCTCCTTTTTTTACATAATAAATTATTTCCTCAGCTGCCGCTTCCTGATCATATCCTTCTGCTTTGGCAATATCCATATTAGTTATGGGCAACTTCAATTTTTGACCGATAGACAGTCGGGATATTTCTTTTAAATTATTGGCAGAGATGATGGTGCTCATATTTACATCATATCTCCGAGATATGCTCCACAAGGTATCTCCTTTTACCACCGTATAAGTTACAATAGTTGGTTCCTGTTTCTGATTAGATTTAGATATTCCTCCTCCTATTGCGGGGATTTCTAATTTTTGGCCAAGTGATAAGAGATCTTTCTCCTTGAGATTATTAACACTAATAATAACTTCCACTGAAACTCCATATTTTCGAGAAATATTCCATAGATTATCTCCTGCTTTAACCGTATAAATAATCGGTTCAGCATTTTTGGGTGGATTGATATTGTTATTACTATTATTTTCATTAATAACTGGCTGATTAGTAACGTTTTTCTCAGGGGTAGCGGTAACATCTTTATAAGAGGGGATCTTTATCTGCTGTCCAATAGAAATTAATTCTGGATTAGTAATGTTGTTGGTAGTAAGGATTGAATCCATAGTAAGATTGTATTGCCGGGCAATTGTCCATAAAGTCTCTCCTTTTTTTACGATATGCGAAGTATGATTAGCGGCAGAGAGGTTATCTTGAGGGATTTTAATTATCTGACCGATAGATAAACTATCTTTATTTCTAATATTATTAAAAGCTAAGATTAGCTCCAAGGATATATTGTATTGTTTGGAGATGCTCCATAGGGTATCACCCTTAATTACTTTATGAGTAATAAATTCAACATTGTTATCAGCAAAAGAGTAAAAAGGAATAGAAAAGATAAATAATAAAAGCAGGGTTATTAGAGTGATAAATCTTTTCTTATCTCTATTATGTTTTTGAGCTAAATACATCCTCTATTCTCCTCTATTTAGGAATTAATAACCGAAAATGAGGTAAAAATAAACAATTAAGAAGTTTCCTCAGGCAGCTAAGCAGCTACTTTTTCTTTTTCTTGGGCTTTTTTTCTAAAAAATTATCGATAATATTCTTTTTGAAACGCCAGATTCTTCCAATTTTAACCGCCGGAATTTTATTAGTTCTTGCCCATTGATAAACGGTAAGGGGCTTTACTTGCAAATATTTCGCTACCTGTTTTGCGGTTAAATATTCTTCCATCTCATAAACCTCCCTTGGTTTATGCTGATTTCTTTATATTATATTATTGTTTTTTGATGATTTTGTCAATTTTTTTATATCGATTGAATAATTGGTGAATTAGGAAATTGGTCAATTGGGAAATTAATTTTTCACTTTTCGCTTTTATCCTTTTCTTTATGCAGCATATCTCCTATCTCCTGAGCAACCCGATAAGGCTTAGTTAAAATTCTGATGGGCATAGATTTTAAAAAATGAGATAGATCCTTTTTTATCTCCTCAGTTATTCGATGGGGTTTGGTTAGCACCCTGTCTATGAAATCTGCAGTGTAGGTTTCCAATAATTTTTCCCGGTTAATTCTGATTTCGTTTCCGCAAACATTACACTTAATGTCTTCCAAATATTCACCTTTATAGGTAATGGTGTGATTGGTTTCTTTGTTGCAATGAAGACAAAAAAGCTGAGCTTTTACTTTACTGGTCATTTATTCTCAAGTTCGCCGTATCGAACTTTTCCCCCTCCTTTTTTAATCCGGTAATACCATTCCATCTACTCTTCGCTTAAAACCCGTGCTAATCTTTTATACATCTGATAAGATTTCATTACTTTTTTTATATGCTCTCTGGTCTCAGAATAAGGAATATTTTCTACAAAATTATCCAGGTCAGATCTATCATATTCCTTTAACCACTTACTGGTTGTGCCCGGACCGGCATTATAACCCGAAATTATCAAAATAGGGTCATTTAAAAATCTTTCTTTTAAGTAATTAATATACCAGCAGCCCAAATCAATATTAATCTCAGGGTCAAAGAGCATATCATCATTAAAATCTTCCAGATTTAACTTCTGGGCAATCCATTCCCCGGTCGAAAAAATTATCTGCATCAATCCCCTGGCTCCGGCAACAGATTCATTCCATGAGTTGAATCTGCTCTCCTCTCTTATCGTCGCCAGAACAAGTAAGGGATCAATTTCGTATTCCAAAGCACGCTCTCTAATCACATCCTCATAATAAAGAGGATAAAAACTTTGCCATAATTCCAGTGGTAAATCCTCCAATTGATGATTATCTTTAAAATAATTAAAAATTATCTCCGTATAATTTAAAGAATCGTAATAATCCTCATTCTTTTTAAAAACATCACTTAGCTTGAATAGTAAAAAGATATTCCCGAAATTATGATTTAAGGCTCCCTTTAATTCAACTATTGATTCTTTGTAAAAACTAATCTCTTCAAACAATTCTGCCTTAAGTAGCGCCAGCTGATCTTTTTCCCTTATTTTATCATATTTTTTTAAAAATTCCTCTAAATTTATAAAATCTTCTTTCCTGGAGAGAGAAATCGGCCAAGTAAAACTAATATCACTTCTCTGTTCTATAATTCTTTCCGCATAGTAACTCAAGGGGTATTCCCGAACAAGTTTTTCATAGACAATTTTTGCTTCCTCATCTGACCCTATATTCTCTAAAATCTTTCCCTTCCAGTACAGGGCGTCATCTCCCAATCTGCTTTGAGAAAATCTTTCTGATAATTCTCGATAGTAATCTAATGACTCGGAGTAAGAATTTTTATTAGTGTAATATCTGGCTAAATTCCATAGAGAAGTCATCGATTCATAACTGTTAGGATATTTGTTGATTAATTCTCTCCATAGGGAAATTCCCTTTTCTTTTTCCTTTAATTGAAAATAAGATTCTGCCAGACGCAGATAAGATTGTCGGGCATAATAGCTTTCGGGATATTGTTTGATAATTTTTTTGTATTTATCTATTGCCAGATAACGTTCTCCTGAAGATCGCAAAGAATTACCCCCAAGATAGTTTGCTTTAATAGTAATTTCGCCGGGAGGAAATTTTGTGAACTTCCCTATATAAATCTTCAGCCAGATTATACTGGCGATATTTAAAGAAAATATCTGCGCATTTTACCAATATGTGGTAAGGAATCTGTATATCTTTCAAATCTTCTTGAATCTTATAAAAATACCCAATCAACAATTCTTCCGGTTCTGAATTTCTTTTAAGTCTATATTCTTCATTTAATATTTCATATAAACAGTTAAGAGAGTCGATATATTTTTTTCCTTGCCAGTATATCTCAGAAAGCTCTAGTAGCACCTTTGCTTTAAGCTGGTTGTCTTTGGAATCTTCCAAAATATTTTTATAATAAATTACCGCAGAGGCTATATCATTTAATTCGCGATAATTTTGGGCTGTCTGGTAATTGGTCTCTGGAATAATCAGACTTTGAGGGAAATTTTCTATTATCTGCTGGTAAACGGCTGTAGATTCACGATATTCACCTTTAAGTCTATAGATTTCAGCCAGATGAAAGAGAGAATAATCAGTCAAAATTGGGTCATCTATCACTAAATTTTTATACACTTCTATCGCTCTATCCCAATCTTCAATTTTTCTATAACAATCTCCCAATATATATTGAGACTTAATATAAAGGGGTAAATTCAAGGTGGAATATTTTATCTTTAACAATTCGGAAATGGCTTGCTGGTAATCACCCTGTTGATATAATTCTAATCCTGCCTTATAGTTTTTTATGTCTTCTTTTAACTTAGTATTTGAAGGCTGTTCTTCTACTACTTTAGAAAGCCTTAATATCTTCATTTGCTGAACCTCAAGCTCAGTCAATTCATCATTATCAGCCAAAGTAATATTTACTCCGAATAAACTGATAGCTAAAATCATTATCAAAAAAAATATCATTGAAGTTTTCATTTTATCCACTCTTATTTTTATTTTAATTTTTCTCTGGTGATTCACCACGGTGTGCCATCTAATCTTTATTACTCTTATCCTCTAATGTAATAATACCATGAAAATGATTAGGCACAACAATATATTCATCTAATTTTACTTTTTTAGGTAATTGTGTGGTCTTTACCCATTCATCAAGGATTTTCTATATAAACTGGCA
>NBMG01000110.1 GCA_002084865.1 Candidatus Atribacteria bacterium 4572_76 | reverse complement strand
TATTCCAGATATTCATTTAGATTCAGTTTCAGAGATAAATAGAGTTGCTGGTGCATTTAATAATATGAAAAATGGAATTAATAATTATATAGAAAAATTAAAAGCTAAATATAAAGATAGTCGTTAGTGAATAGTGAATAGTCGTTAGTGGTAGGGGCAGACCTTGTGTCTGCCCGAGATAAGTAAACGTAGAGCAAGCGTTTCAGCTGTCAAGGATAGATTCCCGCTTTCGCGGGAATGACATAAGGGGCTCGATTCATCAAGTCCACATAATTCCAAATGTCATTGCGAGCGACCATAGGGAGCGTGGCAATCCCAATATTCGTTATAATTTAAATAAAAGGGATGAATATTGTAAAAGAAAATATGAAAAATGAAAAAGAAGAAACAATTCTCAAAAAATTAAAGAAAAAAAGAAAAGAAGCGATAAATTCTGCCGGTAAAAAATATTACAGTATTCAGGATGGGAATTGGACAATTAATGATTGCCGATAAAGACATAATAGGAGACAGCAATCTGAATCGACAAATACTTTCCAAAGAAACCAATTTAGGGCAGAGTAAGGCCGAGGTCGCAGTAAAGAGGGTAAAAGAAATAAATTCCTCTATAGAGATTACCGGACATTCTGTTTTTATTAATTCAGATAATGTAGAAAAAATTATTGAGGACGCAGAGGTCGTAGTAGATGCTCTGGATAATCTTCCTTCGCGTTTTATGCTCCAAAAAGCTTGTCGGGATTTAAAGATTCCTCTGGTTCATGGTGCTATAGCCGGATTTAATGGCCAGCTTACCACTATCTTTCCGGAGGATAAAGGATTAGAATTAATCTATGGCTCTAATAAAGATTTACCTGAACATGGGAGCGAGGTAACATTAGGTGCTCCTTCAATGATTCCTGCTATAATTGCTTCTTTGGAAGCTCAAGAAGTAGTTAAGATATTATTAAAAAGAGGAAAGCTCTTTCGGAACAGACTGCTGTATATAGATATCGAAGAGGGAACTATGGAGGTATTAAAATTAGTCGTTAGTGAATAAAACTAGCGTGGAGCGTATAGCGTTTAGCCTATAGGTACGGGTCATACGTGTAAGGGAAATACAAAATACAAATTAGTCGTTAGTTTAAAATACAATTTTTCAGTTTTAGTTTTTGCTTATTTATTTTTTATTTTGCTATAACATACGAGATAATAAAAATGAAATCTAATAGATAAAACAATATATTTAAATTTTAAATTTTAAGCTATAACTTTACGTTTTGCGCTTTTCGTTTTTCGCTATATATATACACGAATTAGGGCTTATAGGACAACTAAAAAAATAAGAGTAGGAATAATCTTTGGAGGCAGGTCGGGAGAGCATGAAGTTTCCTTTTGTTCCGCCTCCTCAATTATTAAAGCAATAGATAAAGATAAATATACCGTAGTCCCTATCGGTATAACTAAAGAAGGCAGATGGATTTCTCCTCAGGATTCTGAATTGGCTCTTCAATCTGGTAAAATCGATGGGAAGAACACGGTAATTTTATTGAATGACTCTTTCAGTAAGATCAAAGATTGGATAAAAGCTCGGCTTTGGAAAAATTAGACGTAATTTTTCCGGTATTACACGGTCCGTACGGAGAAGATGGAACAGTACAGGGCCTCCTGGAGTTGGCTACCATTCCCTATGTAGGAGCGGGAGTGGCAGCCTCAGCAATTTCTATGGACAAAGATTTAATGAAGATCATATTTCAACAGAAGAATTTGCCCATATTAAAATGGTTGACCGTTAAGAGAAAAGAGTGGCAAAAAGACAAAGAAAAAATCTTGTCTTTAATTCAGAATGGCTTCGAATATCCTCTTTTTGTAAAGCCCACCAATTTAGGTTCGAGTGTAGGAATAACTAAGGTTCACAAGAAAGAAGAATTGGGGGAAGCTATAGATTTAGCTTCTTCTTATGATAGAAAGATTTTGATCGAAGAGGGATTAGAAGAAGTAAGAGAGATAGAATGCAGTGTTTTGGGGAATGATGAACCCCGGGCTTCAGTAGTGGGTGAGGTCAAACCGGCAGGAGAATTTTATGATTATGATTCAAAATATATAGATAAGGAGACACAATTAATTATTCCAGCGGATTTACCTGATGGAGTATCCAAAGAAGTTCAGAAGATTGCCCTTCGTGCGTTTAAAGCTGTTGATGCTGCCGGGATGGCGCGAGTAGATTTTTTTGTCAGCAAAAAAGAAAATAAAATATATTTAAGTGAAATTAATACTATCCCCGGGTTTACTTCTACCAGTATGTACCCTCGCCTGTGGAAGGCGAGTGGTATACCTTATCCTGAACTAATTGACCGATTAATTCAGCTTGCCTTAGAAAGGCACCAGGATAAAAAACAGAATAAAATATCCTACGACGAATCAAAACTTTTAAATAAATAATATCAGAGGTGGTGGAATAAGGGTTTAGATTTTTCAAAAATCGGCAATTTGCAACTCTATTGTAGCCAGGTTGTTACTAAAGAATATTAACATTATTTTATTGGGACTAAAAAAAGATGATATATATAAAAAATGAATATGATATTAAAATGATGAGAAAAGCAGGGGAACTGGCTGCAAAACTATTAAAGTACATTGAACCTTTTGTCAAAGAAGGTGTTTCTACTTTATATCTGAATGATCTTTGTGAAGAATTTACTAAAAAGCATGGGGCAATTTCCGCTCCCTTGAATTATAATGGTTTTCCGAAAAGCATTTGTACATCACTAAACAATGTAGTATGCCATGGAATTCCTTCTGAAAAAGAAATTTTGAAAGACGGTGACATTATCAACATAGATGTTACCGTTAAATTGGACGGTTATCATGGGGATACATCAAAGACCTACTTAATCGGTAATGTAGACGAAGAAGCAAAATACTTAGTTAGACGTACAGAAAATGCCATGTATCGGGGAATAAAAGCAGTGAAGCCGGGGAAATACTTTTATGAAATCGGTAAAGCAATAGAAAAGTATATCAGTAAATTCGGTTATTCAATCGTGCGTGATTTTGTTGGGCACGGTATTGGAAAAAATTTTCATGAAGACCCACAAGTTTTACATTACTACAGCTTACGAAATAAAATCAGGCTTCAGGAAGGAATGATTTTTACCATTGAACCAATGATTAACTTGGGAAAGTCATATAAAGTTAGGGTGTCTTCAGAAGATGGTTGGACAGTAACAACTGAGGACGGAAGTCTTAGTGCTCAATTTGAACATACTGTCCTTGTGACTTCTAAAGGTGCAGAAATTTTAACAAAGGTCTAAAATTGGTTTAACCAAGTTACAACCTTTTTATCTAATAGGGCATGCTCCATTAGAACATGATTCATCCCCTATATCGATCTCTACTTCTTCTTTTTCATATTTTGAAATAAGAGAAGGAATAAATGGTAACATTTCTTTTACTCTCTTCTCATATTCTTTTTTTGTTATCGCCTCATAAGGCATTTGAGCATAAAAACTATTATCTAAAGAGACAAAACTTACTGCTACTACTTCATCCCAATTATTCCATAACCATTCTTCTACTTCTTCCCATTCATGGCTTTGCACGTGAACAGTAATAGAAGTATTATGATCTGTATATTCTTTTTGGAAAGAACGATAAATTTCTAATTGTTCTATAGCGGAAACATCTTTTTTGGTTTTCCCTTCCGGAGCGCAACAAGGAAAAGAAATTACCTTTGTTTGGCAATTTTCCTCAGTCTGTCCATTCTCCGGTTTTATATCATATCCTAATTCTTCACACACCTTAAGCAGGGGGTCATTTCTTGGTGAACAATTTCTCTTAATTTTTTCCGTAATTCTGATTCTTTTTCTTTGGTCATCTTAGTAGCATTTATCATATCCTGCCATCCGGTCAAACTACAGCCTACTAATCTGTCTCTTTTTTGTTTTAAATTCCATTGATCTAACTCCAGATCTAAGAAGGTCATCCGAAATCCTGCTCGTAAAGAAAGTCTTTGAGCTTCAAATAATTTATTCTTATCTAATTTACCATTATGTACAAAACCTAATACATTTACTGTAGTCAAATTACACATTTGGTCTCTATCAAGCAGCACCTCCATACAGGGATTAGCTCCTTGCAAATTAGGTCTTCTTTTAGCGGCTGCTTCTGCATTCATAAAACCAGGCTCGCCACTGTATCTCATTTGCTTTATATGCCAGGAAAGTTGTTCCCGAGTTGGTTTAGAAGTATAAAAAATACTATTATTACTCATTTCCCGATAGGAAATAGCTTCATTTTTTATCCATTTACCATCTACTTGTTCGTAGAGATTATTTTTAGCATTTAAAATATCCTGGTCATCTTTATCGAATAATACAACTTCACTTGTCCGCCTGACTCCTCCTACTACTACATTTTGGCCGATGATATTAGCTATATCCAGACAATCTACTGGTCGTAATTTTTTAAAATTGCCATAACAATTAATTTTGACTATTTTATCAATTTTAGAAAACATCTCTCTTA
Source organism: Candidatus Atribacteria bacterium 4572_76 (assembly GCA_002084865.1). Taxonomy (GTDB): domain Bacteria; phylum Atribacterota; class Phoenicimicrobiia; order Phoenicimicrobiales; family Phoenicimicrobiaceae; genus Sediminicultor. The sequence goes on along the minus strand of NBMG01000110.1, from coordinate 1,000 downwards.
AGCTTTCATATCCGGAGGCAGTACCACCAAAAGTTTTTAACTTTTCTCCTTTTGGTCTGACATTATTATAATTAAAAATAATAGTATTTATTTCCCGGTATTCATTTTTATATAGTATGCTTAAATAATAATCTAATGATTCCACCCAACCTTCTTTGCTATCTCCGATTATAATATGGGCGGTATTATTTTCAAAGGTGATACTGGTTAAATCTTCCCTCTTCTCTTTAGATAAAGGGGAATATAATTCGTGTATAACCTTTACATTTGTTCTTATTTTTGGTAATTTTTTTATATCTGCTTTTAAAACTCTTATTCCTACCCCAGATCCGATCATTAATAAGTAAAATAAATCTTTAAAGGCATTAAAATTATCTAAGACTATAAAGCTGCAATTAAAATTTGCCATGGGATATTTTGAGCTTACTTCTGTTCCTCCAATCCAAAGGCTTCTGCCGGCTAAAAATTGTCTTAAATGAAAAACATTATCGTAGAGAAGTTCGGCTTCACGCTGTGTAGTTTTAACTAAACCGCAATTAAATTCTACTGTTCTTCTTACCGTTTCCCACCAATATTCTCTTCTTTTTTCCAGAGGCAACCATCGGGAATAAGTTCGGTAAAAAACAAATTGACCTAATTGAGTGGGAAAAGGATTGGGAAGATGTTTGTATTGGCTGATAAATTCATCCGTTAATAACTTGTGATTTTTTTTAGGGATTTCTCTTAATTCGTCACGCTGTTTTCTATATAAGATATAAACTTTTGCAACATCTTTCCTTTCGCTATTCATCAGTTCTGTTTCTACCCGTTCCTGTATATCATTAACTGTTATGCTTTCTTTGGAAGCCTGCAAGTCTTTTTTTACTTTTGCAGCAATAGATGCACATAGTTCTTTATCTACTCCCTTTATGGTTTCGCGCATTGCCTGAGTAATAGCATTTATTATCTTATTTTGGTCAAAATATTGGATTGTATTATTACGTTTAATTACTTCTATCAT
>NBMG01000013.1 GCA_002084865.1 Candidatus Atribacteria bacterium 4572_76 | reverse complement strand
ACATATCATCGGCAATACCATGGGCAATTTTACCGACAATATTTGCCGTAGCCGGGGCAATTAATATCAGGTCAGCCCATTCGGCAAGAGAGATATGTTTTACTCTTATCTTATCGCCGGGAGAAAACAGATTATCTATTACCGGATTTTCGGAAAGAGTGGAAAAGGTTAAAGGCTGAACAAATTTGGTGGCAGATTCGGTCATAATTACAAAAATCTCTGCATCTTTTTTCTTTAATAAACTCACTATTTCCGTTGCCTCTGCGCCTTTTTTCTTTAATAAACTCACTATCTCCGCTGCCTTATAGGCAGCTATGCTTCCGGTAACTCCCAGGAGTATCTTCTTTCCTTTTAACACTTTCTTACCCCTTTTTCGTATCGCGTATCGCGTTTTATAGCGTACAGTTAGTTGGTTAGCTAGTTATCTGGTTAGTTGGTTAAATTAGTAAATAATAATCTGTATCGATTATCGAGTAAAATACAGTAATAAGTGATGAGTAATGAGTAATAAAATTAAATTTCAGAAATTATAAAAACAGGTACTTATTACAGATTACTTATCACTTAATCATGTATCTCGCTAAAGAACCCAGGATTCAGGTGTAGGGGCACAATGAATTATGCCCTATCAATTAATCAGTCTTCAGATTTTTTAGATTCTTTATTTTCATTAAATATCTCTGTAATTTCTGCAGGTTCTTCAGGTTCTGCAGATTCTTCAGTTCCACTGGATATGTCTTCAACTTTTGCAGGTTCCTCAGGCTTTAGAGATTCCCCTTCTTCACGAAATACATCTCCTGCCTTTAGGGGCTCTTCTTTCTCTTTAAGGTACACTTTTTCTGCTTTTATCTCTTCCATGGCGATTATAATAGGTTTTCTATGCTTGGATTCCACTAAAGGTTTAGCCCCCTTACTTAACTCTTTTGCCCTTTTTGCTGCCATCATTGCTAATAAATATTTATTATTTTCCATGTTTCTTCCTCACCCTTCCTCTTGGTTAAGATATACTATCTTATGGTTATTCCCCAAAAAACTCAAAATATTTTTTATATAGTGTATTGCAAACAAATTCATAATAAATTATGGTTTTTTGGTTACAATTATGTTGTAGTGGCACAATGAATTGTGCCCTCACCATTTTATTACCCATTTTTTCTGTGGGCACGATGCATCGTGCCCCTACATTACCATTTTGTTTACTTTTTGTGTAGTAAACATCTTGTAACTTTACAACAAAACTCATTTTTTATAATTTACAATTTTGCATCTTTCGGCAATTATTATAGACTCCAATTTTCAGGTTGGAGGAGCAATAAAAATAAAAATGCCATCAGGGAATTTCTCCTTCACCTGCATAGCACCCTGAACATCTAATTCCAGCAGGATATCTCTCCCTTTTTGAAGTTCATCTATTAAAAATTTTATCGGCGTACCCTTGTAATCTCCGTGGACAATAGCCCATTCTACAAATTTATTTTCTTTTATCATCTTTTTAAATTCATCTGTGGTTACAAAATAATAGTCCTTGCCCTCTATTTCACCTTTTCGGGGAAGGCGGGTATTCATCGACACAGAATATACTAAATCAGGGAAAATATTAAACACCTTTTTCCTTAAAGTGCCTTTACCCACACCTGATGGGCCAGAGATAACAAACAGCAAGCCTCTGCCTACGCTCACGCTCGTATTGCGTATTGCGTATCGCGTATCGCGTTCAGACATGAAAGATGATAAGTGCTTCTTGCCATTATCAATCATGATTATAGTTTCCTATTTTGTAATATTTTCTTTTAACTTGAAATTTTGTTCGTTGTATTCGGTGAATCTATGGGCAATGGTTTCCGGCTGGATAGAAGACAAAATTACATGATTGCTGTCAGTAATTATTACTGCTCTCGTTCTCCTCCCGTAAGTGGCATCAACTAACTTCCTCTCTGCCCTTGCTTCTTCTTTTAACCTTTTCACCGGTGCGGAATCCGGACTTAAAATAGTTATAACTCTGGTGGAATTCATATAATTCCCGAAGCCTATATTCACTAAATTGTTCAACATATTCTGTCTCCTGTTATTCTATGGTTATTCTCCAAAAAGCTCAAAATATTTTTTATATAGTGTATTGTAAACAAATTCATAATAAATTATTTACTTTATGGGTTGTAATCATTCTATTATTATTCTATATTTCTGGCTTGTTCCCTTATCTTTTCCAACTCACTTTTCACTAAAACAACTAAAGAGGTTACCTCTATATCGCTGGTCTTGGACCCGATAGTGTTTACCTCCCGGTTTATCTCCTGGGTTAAAAAATCCATCTTTCTTCCCACGGATTCCTCGGAATTTAACAGTTCATCGAATTGGATAAGGTGGCTTTTTAATCTGGTAATTTCTTCGGTGATATCCGTCTTTTCGGCAAATATTGCCGCCTCTAATTCGATTCTTCCTTCATCAACATTTAAGCCCTCGGTCAATTTTTTTATCTTGCTTAAAAATTTTTCCTGGTAATCGAGCGGTGAGGATTTGGCATATTTCTCAATTTTATCTATTAACTTTTGTATCTTCTTGACTCTTTTTCGAATATCGGTAACCAGAGCTTTGCCTTCTTTTTCCCTCATTTTCAGCAAAGAATCCAGAGCAAGATTCAGGGTCTTTTCTATTAAGGGCCACATTTTAGCAGTCTCTTCTTCCTTTACGATAGTAAATATATCTCTGAACTTAAGCATAGAATCTATACTTATTTCGTCTTTTAATTTATACTTCTCTTTTAAAGCCTTTAGATTCTTATAGCTGGAATCGGCTACGTCTTCATTTAATATTATCTTCTCTTCGCTCAGGCCATAGTTTTCAACTTTTACTAAAATATTAACTTTTCCTCTTAAGACTCTGTCTTTTATCAATTTTTCTATCTTTTGTTCGATTTCCAAAGATTGAAAGTTATTTTTTATATTTATGTCACAGTATTTATTGTTGAGACTTTTTATCTCTATCAGGCATTCTCCGTCTTCTCTTTTAACCCTTCCCACACCGTAACCAGTCATGCTTTTAATCAACTTTATTTCCCCTTATGCTTGTTATATTTTAAAATAATAAACTTCACATTAATTTTATGGTAATACTTACTGCTTGTCAAATAATTTCGTAACAATCAATTCACCAATTCTCCAATTCTCCGATTGGCCGATTTGCCGATTAAATTAATTGTAGTGTGTCGTATCGCGTTAAAGAAACCGGAATTCAAGTGTAGGGGCACAATGAATTGTGCCCCATTATTAGAACTAAAAAGGTAAAGCGAAAAACAAAAAGCCATAATTCAAAATTCAAAAGTTATCCCAACAAAGTATTATTTTTGGTGTAGGGGTCGGATTTATCCGACCCGAGTTGTATTGATATTTTTTATTAGCGGGTTCGATGAATCGAACCCCTACACCATTAAAACTAAAAATTTAAAATTATTATCTTTAATTTTAAGTTTTGAGCTTTGGTTTTGAGTTTTGCCTTTTTAGTTTTTAATTTTCTTGATTATACCTTTATAATAGATTATATTAAAGTAAAATAAAAGAAAGTATCGAGTATCGAGTAAAAATAAAGAAAAGTACCATAGAATAAAGAAGATAGAAAAACAAAAACAATAAATATTCTTTTCTTTATTTAACTAACCACTAAAGTTTACCCTAATATATCAGCAAGGAGAATAATATGTCCCTGGACAGCATCACTTTGGAAGCGATGAGAAAAGAGCTTCTGGATAAATTTAAAGAGGGAAAGATAGTAAATCTGATTCAGACTAAAAAATATAAAATCATTATTGAGATAAAATCGGTTAAGTTTTTAACCACCACCTTTTATATCCATATTTCCCTTGACCCCTCGCTTCCCGAAATTTACTTTACCGAATTAGAAAACAGACAGCAGACTATCATCTCTCCTTTTTTGACCCTTCTGCACAATCAGCTAAAGGGAGGTAAATTATTAGATATCGAACACCCTAATTTTGACCGTATTTTACATTTTATTATCAAGCCCTACCAAAAATTCGGCCAATTACCAAATAAAATACTGGTAGTAGAATTTATGGGCAAACATGGTAATATGATTTTTCTCAAAGGAGACAAAACTATAGAAACTGCCATAAAATTGATAGATTCCAATATCAGCAGGTACCGGGAGATTATGCCCGGCAAGCTCTACATCCCCCCTCCTTCGCAAAACAAAATAGACCCTCTGAATATTAACCGCGAATCTTTCCTTAATATTTTTAATTCCCTATCCGCAGAGAATAAAGATTTAACCCTCCGGGAGCTGATACAGGACAGTTTTACCGGCCTAAGCCCTCAGAGCGCAAAAGAGGTGGTACTTCAGGCCAATTTATCCCCAGAAAAGTACCTATCCGAGGCATCCGGGTCAGATGGGGAAATGCTCTGGACTTCTTTTAATAGAATAGTAACAGATATTAAAAATCATAATTATCATCCAGCCCTCTTTTTAGATCCCCTGTCCAAAAAGATAAAAGCCTGGTCTATAATCGATTCAGTGCAGTTTCCCAAATACCATAAGAAAACTTTTAAAGACGCGAATTCGTGCCTGGAATCCTTGTTTAGCGAACTGGAAAGGGAACGGGAAATCCTGTCTATGCAAAATAAAATAGACCAGATAATCAGAAAAAATATGGACAAAATAAATAACAAGATAAGCGATTACCAGAAAAAATTGGAAGAAGTTAAAAATTGCGAACAATATAAGATAAACGGTGAGTTGATAAAAGCAAATCTTGCCGTCATAAAAAGAGGAGACCGGGAAATTACTGCCATCAACTATTATTCTCCCCGGCAGGAAACCATAACCATCCCGCTAAACGATAAATTAACCCCTTTGGATAATGCCCGGTTATATTTTAAAAAATACCGGAAAACAAAGGATAGTTACCAGATAATTTCCGAGCAATTACAGAGCCAGCAGCTGAAGCTTGCCCGACTAACCGAGCTTCAGAGATTATATGAACAAGAAATCAATTCTCTCCCTCATCTGCTCAAAATTTATAATAAATTAACCGGATTGGGATGGGGCAAGAAGATCGCTACTCCTCTTCCCCATAAAAAGTCCAAAAAAGAGAAGAACAGACTGGCGCCGATTAAATATATCTCTAAAGATGGCTGGGAAATCTACGTGGGGAAGAACAACCTGCAAAATGATTTCTTAACCTTTAAACTGGCTTCCGGCAATGATACCTGGCTTCACGCAAAAAACATCCAGGGGTCTCATGTTATCATTAAAAATAAAGGGGATAAACAATCTCTTCCGCTTAGTACCTTAATTCAGGCCGCAAATTTAGCCGCCTATTTTAGTAAAGCCAAAAAAGATAATAAAGTACTGGTCGATTATACTCTCAAAAAATACGTGAAAAAACCTAAAAACGCCAAGCCGGGAATGGTTATCTATTCTCATGAAAAGGGTCTTTGGATAAAAGTTGATCCGGAGGAGGTCAGGAGTTTGAAGAAGATTTCTCAAAAATAATTCTAATGCCCTATTTTTCCTCCCCTTCCAGGCGATTAATCAGTTCCTGCATATCCCGGGGAAGAGGGGCAGAAAATTCCATATATTTTTTAGATACGGGGTGCACAAAACCTAAAATATGAGAATGCAGGGCCTGCCTATTTATATTCAATCCCTGCCTTCTGTGACCGTATAGCTGGTCGCCGACTATAGGATGGCCGATAAAAGCCAGATGTACTCTTATCTGATGAGTCCTGCCCGTACGAAGAGTTGCTTCCACCAGGGTATAGCCGGAAAATCTTTTTAACACCTTGAAGTGAGTTATTGCTTCCCTGCTTTTTCCTTCCACTGTCACTGCCATCTTTTTCCTGTTCTTCAGGCTCCGTCCGATCGGTGCATCGATAATTCCGGAATCATTTTTCAGATTACCGTGAACCAGGGTGAGGTATTTCTTAGTTACTTCATGTTTTTTTATCTGCTTTGACAGGTCAAGGTGGGCAAAATCATTTTTTGCCACTACCATCAGACCGGAGGTATTTTTATCCAGGCGGTGTACGATGCCCGGCCTGATCACTCCGCCTATCCCGGATAAGGAATCCCGGCAATGGCAAAGCAGGGCATTCACCAGGGTGCCGGAGTTAATTTTCCCTGCAGGATGAACAATCATAGCGGCCGGTTTATTAACCACCACCAGATGTTCATCTTCGTAGATTATATCTAAAGGGATGGCTTCTGGCTTAATCTTTAATTCTATATTTTCGGGCAGGCTTAAATCTATCGTATCTCCGTTTTTCAAGATATAACTTGGTTTAACCGGACTGCTATTTACTTTTACCTTGCCCTGAGCGATTAAATTCCTAATCTGGGACCTGGAGGGATATATTTCCTGTTGGGTCAAATAGAGGTCGATTCTGATCTTCTCTTCACCGGTGAATATTAAACTTTTTTCTTTTTCCATCATCTATCAGAGAACAGTCCTTTGACAAGTTTTTAAATTAGTCGTTAGTATATCGTATCGTGTATTGCGTATCGAGTATCGCGTTAAGAAACCAGGATTCAAGTGTTCGTGGGCACGATGCATCGTGCCCCTACGTAGACAGGCGAGACAACTGTCCTACGGTTTTTATATCGATCATTAAGGGCGTATACAATACGCCCCTACTTTTTTCAAACCTATAACTTGCAACCCGAATCTTATTGCTCATTATTCATCACTTATTACTATATTTTCTCGATACTTATTTGTTATCACACTTTCACTTACTGCCCGCAACTATACGCTCCACGCTATACGCTATACGCTAATCATGCTTTTTTCTTCAAAATATTCATGAACACCAGGGAAACCAAGATAACACCTATTAAAATAGTCTGGGTAACAGTAAAATAATTAAATATTTTATAATTATCTTCATAAAACCTGAAAAACTCTATGGTAAAGCGAGAAATCGAATATAATATTAAAAAATATAAGAATAGAAATCCATCATATTTCTTATATTTTTTTATCCAGAGAAGTATGAAAAATATTAAAAAACCATATAGTGAAGAATAAAGCTGTGTAGGAATTACCGGAAGAGTGCAAGAACTACCGGAGGCGATTAACCCATCTTTTAGCTGCTGTAAATACACCGGGGGCATGTGCAAAGAAGGAAATTTAATGCCGCAATTTTCTGTTACTACACCAAAGCAGCAGCCATTTAAAAAACAACCTATTCTCGCAATTCCTATACCTATTGCGATAGAAGGGGTAGCAATGTCAGCAAATTTCCAGAATGAAAGCTTAGTTCTTTTGACATACAGCCAGCATAGGGAATAAGCTACTAAAAATGCTCCTAAAAAGCTTAACCCACCCTGTCTGAAATATAATATTTTAATAGGATTTGTAAAATAATAGTCAATATTAAATATAATATAGCCTAATCTTCCCCCTATTAGTGCGCCTAAAATAACATATAAACTTATATCTAAAACTCTTTCCGGGTCTTCTCCACTTCTTTTTGCTTCTTTCATAGCTAAAAAGATACCCACAATAAAAGCTAAAGCAAGCATCACCCCGTAAGAATAGATAGGAAACGAACCAATAGTAAATAAAATTCTATACATTAAAATTTACTCCTTTTCTTCTTTATATTCTTTAATATTCTTTTTATTATCTTCCTCATCTTCCCATTTTTCCTTTTCTCCTTCTTCCCCCTCATCTTCCTTTTCTTTCCCCGGGGCATGGAACAGAAGATGGAACAGCAATACCAACATTCCGCACACTATTGCCGAATCGGCAAAATTAAAGATCGGCCAGATTCTAAAATCTATAAAATCTATTACCATTCCATTAACTCTTACCCGATCAATAAGATTACCCATTGCACCGCCCAGGACAAGGGTTAAAGGTATATACATAAAAGGGTCCTTCTTGAAAATTATTTTTTTGTAGATTAAGATGACCAAAATTACGGAAATTATCACCGCTATTACAAAGAACGAGGAATTATATTCAAAAAGACCGAAGGAGGTCCGGGGATTCTCTATATAAGTAATATGAAATATCCCCTCAATTACCGGTATAGACTCTCCTATATGCATGCTGTACTGAATGTATAACTTGCTTGCCTGATCAAGTAAGATAATAAATAAGGCAAAAAATATAAAACCCATGGTATTTCTTTTACTCCTCAAAATGTTCATGCATTACTTTAGCACATTTTTCACAGATCGTCGGATATTTCCGGTCTCTTCCTACTGTCTCACTGTAACACCAGCACCTTTCGCATTTCTTACCCGGTGCCTTGGTTGTCAATACTTTTATATCCGGAAATTCAACACCCGTATAGGCATCAGAAGAAAGGTCTTTTTCTCCTTCTACATGAACTATATCGATTTTAGAAACTATAAATATGGTCTCTAACTGTTCCTTAAAGGACATCAGATAATCATAAACTTCTTTATCTTCGGTATAAATATTTACCTGCGCCTCTAAAGAATTGCCGATAAAGCCTTCTCCTCTTTTTATTTCCAGGGCTTTTAAAACATCTTTTCTGATCTTTAGGATATTCTCCCATTTTTTTTCTAAATTTCTATCCCTATAATTTTCATTTACTTCCGGCCAGGGGGCAAGAAATACGCTTTCTTCACCTTTTACAATTTCTCTTAAGTACTGCCAGATTTCCTCTGCGGTAAAACTTAATACCGGGGCAATCAGTTTAACCAAATCATTTATTATCTGATACAATACGGTTTGAGCTGCCCGACGCACCTCGGAATCGGCAAATGCGGTGTACAATCTGTCCTTAATTATATCCAGATAAAATGAACTCAGATCGACGGCACAGAAGTTATGAATTTCATGATAAAGAGAATGAAATTCGAATTTATCATAGCACTCATTTACCCTTTTTACCAAGCTTTGAAAATTGCTCAATATTAATCTGTCTAATTCGTTAAGTCTATCATAAGAAACTACATCAGTGTCGGGATTAAAGTCGGATAAATTTCCCAGGATAAACCGGGCGGTATTTCTAACTCTCCGGTATATTTCCACCAATTGATCTAAGATCGTAGAAGAGATCCTGATATCTGTTCGGTAATCAGAAGAGGCTACCCATAATCTTAATATATCTGCTCCATATTTTTTAATAATCTCCTGAGGGGCAATGACATTGCCTATGGATTTAGACATTTTCCTGCCTTCTGCATCGACAATGAATCCATGAGTCAGAACAGTTTTATAAGGTGCTTCTTCAAAAGCAGCCACCGAAGTCAGCAGTGAGGTTTGAAACCAACCTCTATGCTGGTCTGTCCCTTCCAGGTACAATTCTGCCGGCCAGTGGAGCTCCCCTCTCCTCTTGAGCACTGCCGCATGACTGCATCCGGAGTCAAACCACACATCCATTATATCTTTCTCTTTTTCAAAATCTCTACCCTGGCAGTGGGGGCACTGATAATCTTTGGGTAGAATTTCCCGGGCAGACAGGGCAAACCAGGAATCCGAACCTTTTTCCAGGAACAACTTTTTAACCGAATTTATGGTTTCTTCGTTTACTATAATTTCTCCGCATCCTTTACAGTAGAAAACCGGGAGGGGCACCCCCCATACCCTCTGGCGGGAGATGCACCAGTCGGTTCTGTTCTCCACCATACCGTATATTTTTTCCTTACCCCAGTCAGGAACAAATTGCACCTTTTCAATTTCTTTCAAGGCTAACTCACGAAAGGCTTCGATTTTAACAAACCATTGCTCGGTCGCTCGAAACACTACCGGTTTTTTACAGCGCCAGCAGTGGGGATAAGAATGCATTATTTTACCAACCTTAAGTAAAGTGCCGTTCTTGGTCAATTCTTCTATTACTGCTACATTCCCTTCTTTATAGGTTAATCCTTCAAACTTTCCACCTTCTTGGTTGAATTTTCCCTGGCTATCAAGGGTAGTAAATATAGGTATTTTATATTTTACTCCTATCTCATAATCCTCCTGTCCGTGTCCGGGAGCAGTGTGAATAAAACATGGTCTCCTAATATTATTAGCGAGTCCCGGTTAAAAATAGGATGTTTACACTTTAGCCCCTCAAATAATTTACCTTTTGCCTTTCCGACAACCTTGTAATCAACAATTTCAATTTCTTTCATTACTTTTTCTACCAGGGTAGAAGCCAATAAGAGATTCCCTTTTTCTGTTTTAACCAAACTGTATTCAATCTCGGGATTTAAGGCAACGGCCATGTTGCCGGGAATAGTCCAGGGGGTAGTAGTCCAGATGACCGCGTAATTTTCTTCCGATTTGCTATCCGGGAGTATTTCCGCCAGACTATCTTTTATTAAAAATTTAACGTATATAGAGGAAGATTCTTTGTCGTGATATTCTATCTCCGCTGCTGCCAGAGCTGTTTCACAATTAGCACACCAGTATACCGGTTTTAATCCTTTGTAGATATATCCTTTGGAAAACATCTTTTTAAATATTTCTATCTGTTCTGCCTCGTAAGCAGGGTTGAGGGTTAGATAGGGATTTTCCCATTCTGCCATTACTCCTAACCGCTTAAATTCTTCTCTTTGTACATTGATATAATGTTTGGCATACTCAGTACATTTCTTCCTCAATTCAACCGGGTCTACCTCGCTTAAATCAACCTTCATATTTTTGGTAACCTGAAATTCAATAGGTAACCCGTGGGTATCCCATCCCGGAACATAGTGGGAATTATACCCTTTCATCGATTTATATTTGGGGATTATATCTTTTAATATCTTATTGTAGGCGGTTCCTATATGGATATTCCCATTAGCATAGGGAGGCCCATCGTGCAAGATGTATTTTTCTAGGTTTCTCTTTTTTTCCAATATTTTTTTATAGGTTTTCTGTTCTTCCCAAAATTCTAATAATTTGGGTTCTTCCTGGGCTAAATTCGCTTTCATTTTAAATTTTGTTTTCGGTAAATTTAAGGTATCTTTGTATTCCATTTGAATTTCTCCTCGTACTTTATAATTTATATATAATAAAATCGCAAACTAAAAAACTCTTGTGGGCACGATGCATCGTGCCTCTACATAATACAAATCATACATTGTTTTTTAAGGATTTGTATTATTGGTATTACCATTTAGAAATTTCTTTTCCCGTAGGGGCACAATGAATTGTGCCTTTTATCATTACCTCACGATAATGAACTTAAGGAGTAAATATATTTAGATGAATAAATTAATTTACTCGGTTTTTAACGATGTTCACCGCCCTAATCTACTTTTGAACCAATTTCGATTAGAGATATTGAGACGATTTTGGATAGAAATAATTTACAGGCTTCCACTGCCCCTGCTCGCTGTTAAGTTATATCTACCTACTCTTCCTCAAATCAGATAAATAACTGTTCTATTTTTAATTTACGTAATAATAGCATATTAAATCGGTTTGTGTCAATTAGCGTATGGTTGCGGGCAGCAATTGAAAGCGAGATAACAAATAAGTATCGAGTGAAATACAGTAATAAGTAATGAGTAATAAGATTACATTTCTAAAATTATAAAACAGGTGCTTATTATTAGGATACATATTACTTCACTTGCTGATTAGCTGGTTGAGAAGAAAAAAGAAATCAGGAGATGTAGGGGCACGATGCATCGTGCCCCTACACTGTAATTGTAAACCCTCAAACAATTTTTTCTATTTTTTCTAAAAATTCACTTTGGCTGATACCGTAAATCTTGATAAGTTT
>NBMG01000012.1 GCA_002084865.1 Candidatus Atribacteria bacterium 4572_76 | reverse complement strand
GCATTATAATATGGAACGTACAGCGGATAGTGAAGAAAATGAGAAAAGAAGGAAGCCAAAATAAAGTCGTACCTCGTGAATCGTATCTCGTATGTATTAGTTATCCCGTTACCTGGTTTGCCAGTTTACCGGCTAGCCGGTGGGAAAAAATAGAATAAAGAAGCCAGGAGTCAGGAGCCAGAATAAAATACAGTGATAAGTGATGAGTAATATGTAATAAGTTACGGGTTATGGGTTACAAGTTTTTTTCTTTAACAATTGGTCAACTTGGCAATCGAGCAATTATTATATTTGCACCTTTTATTATCTGAAAACTGTTTTTTCTTGCATTTCTTTTTTTCTTTTCCTCACTCGATACTATATACCCGATACTTGATACTGTTTTCACTAACGACTAATTTAGTCAGTTAACGAAACTACCTCAACATCTAGCAGGCCTCCCTTAATTTCAATATCTAATTCCGCATTACTCTTGCCATATTCCGGGCTAATATAGGTTTGGTCATTTATTTTTATAAAACTATTTTTATAAAACCCCTGATGTCTAATTTTGAAGCGGGAAAATTTCTAAAAATTATCTTAGTTCCAGTGTTCGAAGGTATCTTTAAAATTATTTTGGCTGCCCCTGTATTAATGTTAACTTTCGATTTTTTAGTCAGTTCACCTGAAAAATCAAAGGTGTAGCTCCCTGCTCCACCGGTAAAATTCATTTCATTAAAATTAGCATTAGCTAAGCCTAACATTTTTATAGTTGAGGCACCTGTTTTTATATTAATATTTTTTAAGTCTATAAAATTAGGCTGACTAAATACAATATTGGTTTTGCTTGCTCCTGAAGTGAGATAAAGATTTTCTACCTGTAAATTAGTTAGGTCAATATCACCGCTATAAGTCGCAGTATTAATATACAATTGCAAAGGAACACCGGAAGGCAATTTCAAATTCCATATATTTCTGTGGGGAAATGCCAAATTAAGGTCCTTTTTAATACTCTGAGATAAGGTTAGGGTACCAGTTCTCCCTGATATTTTATATTGAATATTAGGTTTTAAGATACTTTTATCATATTGAAAATTACCTTCAAATACATCTTCTTGCCCGGAAGCTAAACTCAACTTTCCCGCTCCAAATTTTATAGTCACTTTTAATGAATCTACTTCTCCTAAAGGGATAACTCTGTTTTCCCCATTTTCTTCATTTGCCATTGATTCATAAGTAATAATAAAGAAAATAAGGAAAAGCAAAATTAATAAAATATATCTTTTTTTAGTTTTTAATTTCAAATTAATCACCCTTTTGATCAAGATAAATAAAGTGCAGGACAATTTGCTTCGCCCTGCACTTGTAGAAACGTTTCTTTCAATTTTTGTAAATTAAATATTAATTCATTTTTTAATTCTATGCTGCTTATTCTCCATAAAAATAGTATATCAAATAAGCTACTGCTGCAATAATTGCCGCCCACCAATACCATTCCATATTATTACACCTCCCTTTTTTTAAAATATTTTTTAAGAATCGATCGATAAATAAATTTACCTTCTTTTAATATATTCTATACTAAATTTAAAAATCCTTCTTTTTTTAAAATATTTTTTAAATATTTTTTAAGAATTATTTTTTCTCTTCCTCTTTTTCTTTGGCTTGAGCAATTATTTCCTGTACAATATTGGCAGGGACCTCTTCATAATGGGAAAATTTCAAACTAAAAGTTCCTCTACCTTGAGTAATTGACCGTAAATCGATAGCATATTTAAAAATTTCTGCTTGAGGTATTTTAGCTTTAATAGACTGTTTCCCGCTTGAAGACTCTTCCATACCCATTATCTTTCCTCTTTTACTATTTAAATCTCCGATTATATCCCCCATATATTCTTTTGGCACTATTACTTCTATGTCCATGATGGGCTCTAATAAGACCGGATTTGCTTCTGCCGCTCCTTTCTTAAAAGCCATTGAGCCTGCTACTTTAAAAGCCATCTCTGAAGAATCTACCGGGTGATAACTACCATCATAAACAGTAGCCCTTATATCTACGGTGGGATATCCTGCCAATACTCCTTTTTTCATTGCTCCAACTACACCTTTTTCTACTGCAGGACGATACTGGCGGGGAATTACTCCACCGACTATTTTATCTACAAATTCAAAGCCTTCTCCCCTACCTCTGGGTTCAAGCTCTAACCAACAATGTCCGTACTGTCCTCTTCCGCCGGATTGCTTTTTGTATTTTCCTTCTACCTTAACACTTTTTCGGATAGTCTCTTTATACCCTACTTTAGGAGTGCTCTTTTCCACCTCTACTCCAAATTTACTTTCCATGGTATCAATTATTACTTCCAAATGGGATTCTCCCATACCAGCCAATATACTCTCTCCGGTATCTTCATCCCGGTAAACTTTAACCGTAGGATCCTCATCAATTATTTTACTTAGAGCGGTACTTAACTTATCCTCATCTCCCTTAGTCTTGGGAGAGATTGCCAGCAGCATTATTGGCTCGGGATATTCTATTTTTTCAAATAAAACAGGATTATCTTTATCGCAGAGAGTATCACCGGTAACAGTATTCTTAAGTTTGGCTACCGCAGCTATATCTCCGGCACAAACCTCAGAAATAGAACGTTGATTCTTACCCTGCATTTTATAAATTTTTCCTACTTTATTATCTATAGTTTTTGAAGAATTATAAATATTTGAATCTTCGGATAATTTCCCTGAATACACTCTAAAGTAAGTTAAGTTTCCTACATAAGGGTCTGCTACAGTTTTAAAAACAAAAGCAGAGAAAGGGGAATCAATAGAATTTTCTATTAATTCTTCGGAAGAAGTTTTTACATTTTTAGCTGCAACAGGGGGCATCTCAGATGGAGAAGGAAGATATTCGACTATAAAATCGAGAAGATATTCTATACCTAAATTCATAGTTGCTGAACCGCAAAGAATAGGTACTATCTTTTTCTCTTTTACTCCTTTTTTTAACAAAGAAGAAATCTCCTGGTTAGTTAAACTTTCCCCGTCCAAATATTTCATTAAAATTTCATTTCATTAAAATTTCATCATCAAATTCAGCTACTGCTTCTACTAATTCTTTTCGATAGGATTCTGCCTGTTCTTTCATATCCTGGGGGATTTCCTTTTCTTCAAACATCGGCTTACCCATCGGCTTACCCTCTCCTGATTTTTTATAAACAACTGCTTTCATCTTTATTAAATCGACTACACCCTGAAAATTTTCTTCCTTGCCAATGGGCAATTGTATTGAAATTGCAGATGAACCAAAAACTTTATTAATCGTATCTTTTACTCGATAAAAATCTGCCCTTTCTCGATCCATCTTATTTACAAAAATAGCTCGGGGTAGTTTGTATTCATCAGCAAAATCCCAGACTTTTTCAGTCTGCACTTCTACTCCTGATACTCCGCATACAACTATTATGGCACTATCTGCAACTCTAAGGCTTAATTTAGTATCAGTAATAAAATCAAGGTAGCCCGGGGTATCGAGAATATTTACCATCAAACCCTTCCAATCGAAATAGGCTAAAGACGAATTGATGGTTATTCCCTTCTTTATTTCTCGGGGGTCATAATCGGTAGTGGTATTACCTTGTTTTATATCTCCTAATCTAGTAATCATTCCTGAATCATAAAGCAAAGCCTCGGTAAGCGAGGTTTTTCCGGAATCACCATGGCCTACCAAGGCAATATTTTTTACTTTGTTAATATCATATTTAGTCATACAAACTTGTCCTCCTTAACCTTGGTCAATTTTTTTAAACTTAATTTATTGATTTTAATTCTATCAGATATATTTAAATATATCAAAAAAATATCTTATTGGATTAGTCAATAGTGAATAGTGAATAGTCGTTAGTTTTAAATACAAGTTTCAGTTTTTAATATAGCTAATAATTTAAAACTAAAAGCGAAAAATCATAATTGTTATTTAAGAATTCAGGAGCCAGTAGTCAGAAGTCAGAAGAATATAATCTCATAATTTTAAATAATTCTGAATACTGGATTCTGTCTTCTGGCTTTTATTCTCTTTACGAGATACGATTCACAAGACTTGTCCCCGTGAAAACGGGGATACGAAATACGAATTAGGACTTACGAAAAAAGAAAATCCCTATATGATTAGGTTATAGTTTTTAATATTTCTCCGGCGTGATAAGAGCTGCGCACCAAAGGGGCTGACGCTACATATTTAAAACCTAAAGATATCCCTATTTTTTGATATTCTTCAAATTTATCGGGATGAATATATTCGCTCACTTTTAAGTGGTGAGGAGATGGCTTTAAGTATTGACCTATAGTTAAAATATCACAATCCACTTCTCGTAAATCCTTCATCGCTTTGATAACTTCTTCCTTTTCCTCCCCTAAGCCTACCATAATCCCCGATTTGGAAATAATATTTTTATCTCTAATTTTAACCTGCCTTAATAGCTCTAAGGAACGTTTATAAACAGCTTTTGGCCTTACTAAATTATATAGACGGGCAATCGTTTCAATATTATGATTTATAACTTCCGGTTGAGCATCTATTACTATTTGAAGTGCTTCCCAGAAGCCCTCAAAATCAGGGACTAATACCTCTATGGTGCTTTCGGGAAGCAACTTTTTAATCTCTATAATGGTCTGAGCAAAGTATTCTGCTCCACCATCGGGAAGATCATCCCTGGTTACCGAAGTAACTACTACATGTTTAAGATTTAAATGTTTAGCTGCTTGGGCGATATGACGGGGTTCCTCCGGGTCTACGGGGAGTGGTTCCCCTTTTTCTACAGCACAGAACCTACAGTTTCTGGTACACACATCTCCCAATATCATAAAAGTAGCTGTTCCTTGTTTAAAACATTCGCCGCGATTGGGACAGAGGGCACTATCACAAACCGTGTGTAAATTTAGTTCTTTTAATAATAAATCCATCCGCTCTAAAACTTTTTGGTCTGGCAATTTTCTGCGTAACCAATAAAGATGTCCTTTTTTATCAGTCATTTTTTTCTTCCTTAAACAAAATTAGTCGTTAGTGAATAAAACTAGCGTGAAGCGTACAGCGTTTAGCGTATAGAAAAACAGTATATAGTATTGAGTATCGAGTATATAGCCAAGAAAAGAAATACAAGGGGTCGGATTCATCCACCCCGAGATTTTGACAGACGAGACGCCTGTCCTACGGTTATTTATTAGGGAAGACACAAGGTCTGCCCCTACATCTATATTCTTCTAAATTTTTCTTTTTCTTTCTTGACTCGATACTATATACTTGATACTCGATACTGTTTTCCTATGCAATTAAATCATAATATGATTTTTTAATATTTCGGAGTATTTCTTCATTATTTGTTTTTTTCCTTAATTCAAACATAAATACTCCCTGGTAGTTAATTTCTTTTAAGCCCTCTACAAATCTTTTCCAATCTATATTTCCTTCAAAAGGCAAAGAATGGTCATCACTCTTTCCCAAATTATCATGGATGTGTAAATGGCATAAATAATCTTTTATTCCCGGTAAACACTCCACAACTCCACTATGATTATAAAGAGAAGAAGTTATATTGCAATGTCCGGTATCCAGGCAAATCCCTAAATTTTTAGAATTAAATTTTTTTACTATCTCCAGAATCTCGGGGATACTGTCACCGGTCTTCCCGGGTAAAGTATTCTCTAAAGCAATCTTAATCCCCCAGTGTTCACAAAATTTTAATATTTCTTCTAAACTTTGCTCGCTCTTTTCTCGACGCCCTTTCCTCGTTTTCTCCTCTTTAATTTTACTTCCCGGATGAATTACTAAAATCTCTCCTCCTAATCTCAGTAAAGCAAGAGCTGTTTTTTCCACTTCCCGAACAGACCATATCCGGTCATACTCCTCAATCAGGGAAATATCTACTCCGTTGATAGGCATATGCATCGATATCACTTTTATTCCATTCTTTTTAAATTTTTTAGACATTTCATCCAGATATTTGGAATCATGATAATTAAAATGTCCTTCTTTCGGTTTTACCTCAAGATATTCTATTCCCACCTCTTTTAACAAAGTTAATTTTGATTCTAATTGATAATCTTCAAGCGGCATAGTTGATATTCCAAAATTCATTTTTTATCCTCTCTTCTTCTATCTATAGGAAACCCCTTTTATTTCTTCAATATATTTTTGAGCTGCATAGGCAGCGGTAGCTCCTTCTCCACAGGCAGTAACCACCTGCCTTAAGAGTTTCTTTCTAACATCTCCGCAGGCGTAGATGCCTTCTTGCGAAGTCATCATGTTATCATCAGTAAAAATATAACCCTTTTGGTCTAATTTTACTACCTTGTTTAAAAATTTTGAATTGGGTACATTACCCACAAAAACAAAAACACCCTGGCAGGGAATTTCCTTTTCCTCTCCTGTTTTTTTATTTTGAATCAAGACACCCTCTACTTTTTCCTTGCCTAATATTTTTGTTACTACTGAATCCCAGGCAAAATTTATTTTCTTATTAGCAAAAACCCTTTCCTGTAATATCTTGGTTGCTCTTAATCTATCTCGACGGTGAATAATGGTTACTTCCCAAACAAACTTAGTTAAATACAAAGCTTCTTCAATTGCTGTATCTCCTCCACCAACCACTACTATCTTTTGGTGCTTAAAAAAAGGGGCATCACAGGTAGCACAATAAGAAACTCCTCTCCCTCTTAATTCTTCTTCTCCGGGGACTTCCAATTTGCTCGCTTCTGCTCCGGAAGCCAGAATAATAGTTAGAGTTCTATATTCTTTATTATTAATTTTTACTATTTTCACCTTATCTTTTTTTACTTTAACTTCTTCTGTTTCCCCATATTCTATCTTAAGGCCAAATCGGACAGCCTGCTCCTCCATTTTTTGCATTAATTCAGGCCCCGCAATGCCATGGGGAAAGCCAGGATAATTTTCAATAATTTCAGTAAGGATTGCTTGCCCTCCGGGCATTGCTTTTTCAATTAATAGAGTATCCATTCTGGCTCGACTAAGATAGATACCTACAGTTAAACCGGCAGGCCCGCCTCCGATTATTATGGCATCATATATTTTTTCTTCTTTTGTTTCTTCTTCGCTACTTGTTTCTGGTTTAATTGATACTACTGACATTTAAGAATTACCTCCATGAAAATAGTCGTTAGTGAATAGTGAATAGTCGTTAGTAGGACAGGCGAGACGCCTATCCTACGGTTTCATATGGATCATCGGAAGCATATAACAATACGCCTCTACATATTATTGTTGTAGGGGCACAATGAATTGTGCCCTCACTATGTTATTAACTAATTTCTCCTGTGGGCACGATGCATCGTGCCCCTACATTACCATTTTGTTTACTTTTTGTGTTACAATCACAATATACGATATACAAATTTATTTTTGCTTTATCTTTATCTCAATATCTCCTTTAGTAAAACCTTTCAGAGGAGACAAAAGGCCGGTAATGGTATTCTTTACAATTTTAGCAATAAAGGAATTCATTGAAACTATCTTCCCATCTACTTTCACCAAAGTTAAAGGCTCTAAAGAAAGACAATCATCGAGAGTTTTATTTCCTTTAACAATTTCCCGAGCTAACCCGTAACAATCTTGATATCCGCATTCCCCGCAATTCAGGTTGGGTAATTTAAAAGATTTGTTAATAGCTATTTCTGCTATCTTTTTTATATCCTCATCATTTAAAATATTAAAATCGTAAAGCTTCGGGTCTGCCCCTTTGGAAACAAAGCCGGCTGTGCAAAGCTGTAATCCATCAAACAATTCAGCCTTTTCGCTTTCCTCTCTTAAGCACACAATTTTGGGAAAAGTTTTTTCCTTTTTAAAACCTTCTATTAAGGCAATATCGGCTTCAAAATATTTTATAATCTCTTCTAAATTCTTTTTATTCTTTAGAAATATTACTGACTCTTTGGGAGTAATTGCTGCTACTTGTGTTAGACCTTCTTTATATTTTGAAGTATCAGAATTAGCCAGGTCAAGGTCTTGGTTAATATGTTTTACTATTGCTACTTTATAACCTCTCTTCGTTAATTCATCAGATAGTTTTAGTGCTAAAGTAGTTTTACCACTTTTCTTATATCCGGTTATACCGATAACTTTCATAACCATTACCTCTTTTTATTAATTATTTTACCACATTCATCAGCATCCAGGCAGAGATTAGAAAAAGAAATATAGCATAAATTTTTTTCAATAATATTTTATCTACTTTTATAGATATTCGAGAACCGGCTTGAGCTCCGGCAAAAACTACTAAAGCCAGAATTAAAGCTGTTTTAAGTTCAAAATGTCCGGCAAAAAAATGTCCCCAAAAACCGAATAGAGCAGTTATCCCTACCATAAGACAGGAGGTTCCCACCGCAACTTTCATAGGGACTCCCAGCAACAACACCATTAAAGGCACTTTAATTACTCCTCCCCCAATGCCCAATAAACCCGCCATCAAACCGGACAAAGCAGAAAGGGGAAGTCCAATTATGAGATTAACTGAATACTCTTCTTCCCCGAATTTTCTTAACCAAAAACCCCATTTTCTCTTAATAATAAATTTATCTTGAATTTCTTTAATAGGTTTTAGCATAAAATATCCGGAAATAATCAGAACCAAAATGAATAATATCTTTAATTCTTTAATTTGAATAAAAGAAGAATAATATCCACCTATAAGGGACATAATAGCAGTTAATGGTTCAATTATTAAAGCTAATTTCCAATCTATTAATTGAGCTCGATAATATATTAAAGAAGCTGAAATAGAGAGAGCCATTATTATAAAGATACTAATTGCTGCAGCTTGATAAAAAGGGAACCCAAAAGCTAATAAAATGGGGACATAAAGTACTCCGCCACCTATACCAATCATGGAACTTATACCTGCCGCAACAAAAAATGCCAGGTACATAAGGACTAAGTCTATCATATTATTTCCTATGCTTTAAATAAATTCTTTGTAGCTTTTAAAATTTTTTCTGTGCTTATCCCGAAGATGGTCATTTATCTTAAAAAGTACGCTATGCCCATTAATATATCAAAGAGGAGTTTAAATATCAAGAATTAAAATTTAGACCTTACTAATAAATGCAATAGCTAACATTACCACAGTAAAAAATGAATGTTTTATTTTGCACCACAAAACCGTCCCCTGTCAGGTTTTTACTATCTTCAAGAATATCTCCACCAGCTGGGGGTCAAACTGGGTACCGGCACATCTTTTTATCTCTTTTAGGGCTTCAGCTTTACTTACTGGCTCTTTATAAGGGCGACAAGACTGCATCACATCATAGGCATCGACAATAGAGATGATACGGGAAAGGAGAGGAATCTTTTCTCCTTTTAGACCCTCCGGATAACCGGTACCGTCCCAGCGTTCATGATGATAAAGGATCTCCTGGGCGATGGGGGCAAAATCAGGGATATTTTTAGCCATACGGTATCCTATACGGGAGTGTTCCCTCATCTTCTTCCATTCGGAAGAAGTTAGGATAAAGGTTTTAAAGAGAATACTGTCCGGGATGCCGATTTTACCGATATCGTGTAAGAGAGCTAATAGTTTTAAGTTTCCTGACTGGTACTCGGTAAGTCCCACTCTTTTACCTAAAGATAAAGCTAATTCCTGAAGCCTCCGGGCATGATCAGAGGTATGGGGGTCCCGTTCAGCTAAGATAATACGAAAGGCCTCCAAAAAATGTTTTTCCCTGCTTTTACCGTTGAAGAGTTTATCCTGATACATATTCTTATCTGCTTCTTTTAATAGATTAGCGGTATCTTTGTATTCTCCCTCCTGAGTGGTATGACCTAAAGAAATATTCAGTCTTAAGTAGATGGGCTCTACCTTATCTTGCTGGCAGGCCTGTTTGATCCTCTCACAGAAGTTATGTGCCTCTTCAGAGGTGGTAGAGGGTAGAAGAATGGCAAACTCATCTCCCCCTATACGGGCCAGGATGTCTCCCTTACGGGATACGGAAGTAAGCACCTGGGAGAGATGTTGTAAAAGTCGGTCTCCCTCGGAATGACCGAAGGTATCATTTATAACTTTTAAGCCATTGACATCGAGCATCACTACACTTAAAGGGTAGTAACGCGGAAAGTTATACCTTTCCAGTTCTTCTTCAAAGTAGGCTCGGTTGTAAAGACCGGTCAAGGAGTCGTGGAAGCTTAGGTGCTTGATTTTCTCTTCAGAGCTTTTACGCTCTATGGCAGTTGCTACCTGAGAGGAGACGAATTCTAAGAGTTTGATGTCTTCTTCGTGATAAAGCTCTGGATTAGTATAGCTTTGTACTGCCATAACACCCATTACCCCGTCCTTTATCTTTAGCGGAACGCCCAGCCAGATAGATTTATCAGTTGTAGAGCCCATGGGAGTCAATATTCCTTGATCTACCATTTCCTTATATTGCTTAGTATCATTAAGCAGAGACTTTCCTGTTCTTATAACATAAGCAGTAATAGTATTGGAAGTACTAAAGTTGAGAATAGGAAAATTATCATCTTTCTCGTCGATATGGTAAGGAAAGAAAATCTTATCTTCCTTCTCATCTACAAGGGCAATATAGAAGTTAGTAGTATCAATGACGGTACCCAGTTCCTTGTGAATAGATCTGTATAGTTGTTTTAAGGAGATGGGAGAATTAGCAGCTTTGGAGATGTTATACAGAACTTGTTGAAGCTGCTCATTTCGTTTTCGCTCGGTAATATCTATATATATCCCTATCTCTCCTTTTGCTTGTCCATCTATTACCAACGATGTAGCAGATATAGATACGGGGAACAAAGTCCCGTCTTTTTTCTTTCTAATGGTTTCATAATTAAGATAACCTTTTAATCCTTTTATAGTTAATTTTTTACCTTCTCTTATCTTATCAAAGGTGTGAATCATACCATCATCAATATTTCTTCCTTTAATTTCTTTTAAAGAATAACCAAAAAGTTTACAAAAACGAATATTTGCATCTAATATTGTTCCTTTCTCATCCAGATAGACTAAGGCTTCAGGGTTGCTTTTAAACAGACTGGCAAATTCTTGTTGGCTTTTGCTTAGGTCTTCTTCAGCTTTCTTCTGGTCAGTGATATCTCTGGTAATAAAAAGCAACTGGTTTCCTGCACCATTTCCGGTGCTTTGGAAATCACGCCAGTTTCCCACTTTATCTTTAAAGCGAAAATCGAGTCTCTGAGTAGCAGGCAATTCTTTGCCAGTGAAGAATTTTTTTATCTTAGCATTGACATACTTTTTTAATATGGGGAATAATCTCTTTTTATCATCAGGATGGATAAATTCGAAGGGGGATTTACCGAGTAATTCTTCAGGTTCGTATCCAGTGTTCATTTTAATGGAAGGACTAACATAAGTATAAACCGGGTGCAGATTAAAAGTGATTAAAGAAATTATATCACTGGTATTTTCAGCAATTAAATGGTACATTTCTTCAGATTTTGCTAATTTTTTCTCTGTCTGTTCTTGTCTGGCTTCTACCTGTTCTAACTGAGCAATCTTCTTACGCAATTCCATTAATTCATTTTGCAATTTTTCTTTACCTTTATCTCTGTCTTCCATTTGTTCATCTCCTCAAACAAATAAAAAGTTGGTAGTTTGGCGATCATAGCATAAAATGCCTTAGACCCATAACTTTGCGTCCTGTCCTTTCGGTCAGTTTGCCTTTTTCAACTTTTTTAGATATTTATTTAAATTAACCATAAAAAGATTAACAGAATATACCCAGGCAGTTAATTCAAATATATTTTTAAAATAGCTTTTATATGTTATCATATAAATCTTAAGAATTCCAATTTTCTAAAATCCAGTCTGTTTTATGCCCTCTTTCCATTTTTCTATTTATAATTAATCTCTAACCAGGAATATGAATAATCTTCTTCAATCCCTGCCCAGAATAAAATATTTTCAAGACTGTTTAACCCTTCTAATACGGCATCTAAAGATTCTTTTCTCTTTGCCTCTTCGGACTCTTCTGCTCCTTCCGGCACCTCTTGTACTGCCATTTGCATAAATCTTCCTACAATTTCGCTCACAGAATTCATATCTATATACAATAAAGAAAAAACCTTGGGAAAAGAAAGCATATATTTTATAGGTTCCAGCTTATCCAAAGTGGCCATATCTCCTTTTTGAGCATCTATAATATTCGCTATACCGCTGGACAAGACAAACCTATCCCCTACAATTCCATATCCCAGGGGAAACATTGGGTTAGGCAGACTTTTGTAATTTATTCCCTCATATTGATTGTCTATTAACGTCCCGCCCATCATGGGAGCAAAATTTTCTAAGGTAGGATAAAGATTCTGAATGAGTTTTTCTTCTGAAGAATATCCGGCTATCAACCCCACTTTGGGGAAAATTGCGGAAGTATCAAAAAATCCTAAACTAAATTCTTTTGCCGGCCAGGAATAAATAGTTTTTTCAAGGTCAACTCCACTTTTTTCCTGAACTTGTTTAACATTTTTTTCTAAATCAAGTAGAAGATCTTCGCTTATGTAATCTTCTTTTATCTCTTCCCAGGTAAAAGGTAATACACCACCAAGATAGAAGAAAGTATTTTTGGGAAACATAGAGAGTGACTGTAGATTATTTATATCTGCTTCTTTAAGTACATCTACATATTTTTCCGCTATTTGAGCAATCATATAAGCTTTAAACTGTTTTTCCTGATAACCGCCAACTCCACTTATAGTACCCATATCTTCTAAAGAATCCCGAGAATCCTGTAAAGTTTTAGTTAATTCTTCTTCCTCAGCCACTTCGGCTAATTCGTCTAATACCTGGTATAGTTCTTGGCCAAATAAACAGAAAAAGAAACTTGAAGGCTCTACTTTCTTTTCGGTTTTTACTTTTTGTTTTCGGTATTCTGAATTTCCCAGAAGAGAATTTCTCTCTCCCCGAAATACTTCTATAGCTTTTTTAACCGATGACAAATTCCCTCCAATAACCAAGGTATCCTCCAAAAAGGCGTAAGAAATGGACTCTATGGGTTCTAAACTTGCCTCTTCAGGAAGAATTATATTCACTATATCAATGCCTTTATAATTTGATACTTCTTCTTCTAAGTCCTTTTTCGCCTCAATTGCCCCCACAAATTTGGTAAAAGCACGACTGTCAGAAGGAGATAGGGCAAGCAACACTTCAGGGACTCCTCCTACAGAAACTCCCAAACAAGAGAAAATTGCGCCACGGGAAAAGATATTCTCTAAAAATAACGGGTCTAAAACATCAAATCCCAGTTCTTCTTTTATCTCTTCTCTGGTCATTCTATAATTTTCTATTTCGCTTCCCTCTTTCCCTTTGGGTGAAAAGCCTGCTAAATCTAATTCAGACAGATTTCCTATTAATTCTGCATCTTTTAGTTCCAAAACTCCGATAACCTTTTCGGGGATTACCTCTAATAAAGGATTCCCATAGGCAAAATTAATAAAAAAAGCAAGCAATAAAAATATGATTACAATCAGACCTAAAACCTTAAATTTGTTATTCATAATCACTTCTCCTTTTTAATTTATTTTATTAAATTATACTACACTACTATCTTTATATAAAATTATTTAAATAGAGATGTATAAAGGGAATGAAAAAATTCTAAAAAATGAATTTATAACTATTATTCTACACAATTTTTGAAAACCCTTTTTTATAATATATTTTTTATTATTTTTTTACTCCTACCTATTATCCTTTTTTCTAATGATAAGGAAAATAAAATATTGCTTTTCAGTAACACATAAAGGAAATAGATTCGTGTTTTCGCAAGAAATATACAGAAATACAAAAGAATCCTTGACAAAAATATAAATTTGTTTAAAATATACAATTAGAAATTTAAAATGGGAGCTTAATTATGCCAACATATGAATATAAGTGTAAAAAATGCGGGAATGTTTTTGAAAAATTCAGTCGGAAAAGAAAAGATTAACCACTTCCTCAATAGAGGGGCAAGAAAAGAAAGAAATTCCCAAAAAGACAGACTCTAAAACCAAAGAAAAGAAAGATAAAGAAATTTCATTGAAATAATCTTTTCCACCAGGAAGGTTTCACCCTCTTTAATTTTTCCTTTATTTCCGAAATAGCGTTTTGAGCAGCTATCTCACCTTCTCGAATGCATTGTTCGGGTTTAGAGAAATCAGACCAATGAAAACGTCCTACTTTGGGGGAAATTGCTACATCAGCAAAAGATAACTGCAATTTTCTTAATTCGGCAGATGTAATAGAATCAGAGCGAAAAAGAATTTCTACGGCATTATTAAATTCAGCTCTCTTTTTAATAGTTTGGCTCACGCTAACCGCAATAACAAAATTTGCCCCTAACGACTTAGCTGTTTCTATTGGAACTACATCGACTATCCCTCCATCAACCAAGATTTTCTTATCTAATATTACCGGAGGAAACATCCCCGGGATAGAAGTACTGGCCAAAAGCGCATCAAACAATTTTCCTTTTCTTATAATTACTTTTTTTCCGCTCACTAAATCTGCAGCTACTGCAGCAAAAGGAATTTTAGTATCTGTAAAAGCTCTGTCGTCTACCAAATCTTTAATAATTTTTTTTACCCCTTCTCCGTCATTAATATACTGCCTTCTAAGTTCAAGATTAAGTATATAACCTCTTTTCAGAAAATCAGACATTCTTTTTAGAAAGAGGGGCTTATCTTTTCTTTCTTTTTCGCTAAAAGATAAATCTATACTAAATTCACTAATTTTAGAATATTTCTCGGCAATTTTTCCTATAGCGGAGATATCTTTTTTTAAGGCATATACTCCTCCGATAATAGCCCCCATTGAGGTGCCGGTGATTAAATCAATGGGAATATTTTCTCTTTCTAAAACTTTTAATACTCCTATGTGGGCAAGACCTCGGGCTCCACCCCCTCCTAAAGCTAATCCTATTTTTAATTTTTCTTTTACCACTACTTCTAACTCCAATCCATATCTATTAATCCATTTGATTACCGCTGCAAATTACCCCGCTAAGATAGAATTTATTATTTAATTTCAACACCTAAAATATCTTTCATCTGTTTCAAAGCAAAATCATGTGCCCCTTGATCAAAGGAAGCCACAGCATCTTTTAAAACTGTAACTTTGTAGTCTAACATCCTGGCACTGGCAGCAGTGTACAAAACACAGATATTAGTACATACTCCTACCAGCTCTAATTCTATAATCCCTTCTTCTCTTAAAGAAATATCTAAATCGGTCTGAAAAAATCCGCTATATCTTCTTTTGTGAATTATAAAATCATCTTTCGATGGCTTTAACTCTTCGATTATATTTGCTCCCTCAGTTTCGGAAAGGCAGTGTGGAGGAAAAAGATTAAATTCCTTATCATCCGGTCGATGACAATCGCAGATATAGAATACAGGTTTTTTCCCTTGCCTGAATCTCTCCAGTTCCTTTTGAATAGGTGAAATAATTTTTTCGCCATCATTTCCTATATATAATTTTCCATTTTCTCTGATGAAATCATTGAGCATATCAATTATTAATAAAGCTTTTTTAATCAATTAAAAATCAACCTCTCGTGGTTTTTTCCTTGCCAACATATTTTTGGCAAATTTGTCTAAATCTATAATATACCTTTCTACAGTCCCTTCTCCTATCTTCTCCACCTCATCGAAAGCGTTCACCTGAAAGGTTAATCGATTTTGGAAAACGTCGATTAAAGTCGCATCGGCAGTAACCGTCATACCCAAGGGTGTAGCTGCTAAATGGGTAATCGATATTTTTGTAGCTACTGAAATATAACCCTCCGGAAGATTATTTTTCACCGCATTTATGGCAGCTAAATCCATTAAAGATACTAACATAGGAGTGGCAAAGGCAGGTGGCATAGGTTTGGCAAATCTCTCTGCTGAATTTTCCTCATTCACTGTTGTTTGAGCTATTCCTTTTAAACCTTTTTCAAGATTAAATTCTATCATTTTTTCTTCCCCCTTCTAATTATATTTTACCTTGATTCGTTATTTGGATACCTGGTTTGCTGGTTAATGGTTAATAAATTAGTCGTTATTTTTAAATAAAAGTTTTTAGTTACTATTATGCAGCTAAAAATTTAAAACGAAAAGCGAAAAACCATAATTCAAAATTCAAAACTTTTTCTCTCAATATTAAATTTTAAGTTCTATTTTTAATTCTTTATCTTTTCATTTTTGATAGCATACGAGATAAGAAAGATGAAACTCAATATATAAAACAATATATTTAAATTTTAAATTTTGAGCTATGGCTTTACGTTTTGCGCTTTTCGTTTTTCGCTTTGTTACTAAATACTATTCACTAACGACTAAATGGAAAAGCGATACTAACTAGTAATCTCAGCGCTTATCAGGTTATTGAAATTTTTTCTAAAATTACTTATCCGGCTGAAGAACTATTTTAATAGAATTTTTTTTCTTTGCCCGCTTAAAACCCTCTTTCCATTTACTTAAGGGAAGTACATCACTAACCAATTCTTCTAAATTTACCTTCCCTTCGTTTACCAGATCTATTGCCTTATCCCAGGAAGAAGGTTTCTGGGTACGAGAACCAATAATACTTAGTTCTTTGTCAAATAAGATTTGATCAAATCTAAGCTGAATCGGTTGGTGGATAATTCCTTCCTGAATATATCTACCCCCTTTCCTTATAAGATTTAATCCGTACTCCACAGCTTCAACAGAACCTGAACATTCAAAAACCACATCTACACCAATCCCTGTTGTTAATTTCGACAAATAGTTCTCAATATCCTTCTTTTTTATATTAAAAATTTGATTAATTCCCAGTTTTTTTGCGGTAGATAATCTTTTTTCATCGCCTTCAATTCCACAAATAATTACTTTTGCTCCTAAAGACTTAGCAATTTGAGCAGTTAATAAGCCGAGGGGTCCCGGTCCTAACACCAAAACTTTTTCATGGGATAACAAATTAGCTTTTTCTATTACTGCATGAACAGCGCAAGATAAAGGTTCGAAAAGAGAAGCCGAATTAAAATCAATATGAAGAGGAATTTGGTGGATGCTTTCTTTTCTTATCACAAAATATTCAGCAAAAGCCCCGTTAACAGCAGATCCTAACCCTTTACGATGAATGCATAAATTATAATCTTTGCTCTGGCAAAATTTACATTGGCCACAGATATAGGCAGTAGTTTCGGTAGTAACCCTGTCTCCTACTTTTATATTTTTTACTTCTTCCCCTACTTTTACCACAACCCCGGCGGTTTCGTGTCCTAATACCACCGGAGGTTTTAGGGCTGAATAACCATAAAGATCGGTTCCACAGATTCCCGTAGCCTCCACTTTAACTTTTACTTCATTGGGTTTAGGAATGGGTTCGGGAATTTCTCTCAATTCTATATCATTTTCGCCTTTTCCGTATTTGACTAAAGCTTTCATATTTTCCTTTTACTCCATTTACAAAATCATCAATCCTGCTTATTTTTTATTGGTTAGGTGGTTAGCTAGTTAATTGATTAGTTAGTTTAATACAAATTACCCAAAAGGACTATCTTAACCACTTAACTCTTCTCTCATTATCGAGTAGATGAACTTACGCATTACGGGCAGACACAAGGTCTACCCCTACTTGTACCTTATGACTTTATCTTATACGCGATACGCAATACAATTTCGTTGTTCGTATCTCGTATCTAGTGTCTTGAAAGAAAATAAATTCAAACACACAACTTTTTTAATTTTTTAATATTTCTAACTATTTGTTTTTGCGAGATACGATTCACGAGATACGATATACGGATCAAGGAATCACTGCTATTTTAATGCCTTTATGGGCCAACATCATCTCTATTACAGTAGATATTTCGCCAAGGGGAAGTTCATCAGTAATCAGCGAATCGATATCGATTGCCTTATTACAAATTAAATTTAAAGCTCTTTTGATATGTCCGGGTGTATGATGAAAAACTCCCTTTATGTTAATTTGGGAATAGTGAATTAGGCTGGTGTCAATAGAAATTTTCGTTCCTCTTTTGCATCCCCCAAAAAGATTCACCGTTCCTCCTTTTCTTACCATCGATATAGTCTGCTCCCAAACCTTCGGCAACCCGACTGCTTCAATGGCTACATCTGCTCCTCTATTATCCTCAGTAAGTTTTTTAACTTCTTCAACAGGATCCTGCACCTTAGAAACATTTATTGCTTTATAAGCCCCTAACTTTATGGCTAGTTTTAATCTTTCCTCAACTGTATCGGTTATAATAACTCTTGCTCCTTTTAATTTAACTACTTGTAAGAACATTAAACCTATCGGACCTGCTCCGTTTATAACCACTGTATCACCTAAATTAATATTTGATTCCTCAACTCCATGGACTACACAAGATAGAGGCTCCAATAATGCTGCCTCTTTATAGCTTACTGTCTCAGGAAATAACAATAAATTTTGAGAAACAATTATTCCGGGAATTTTTATATATTCTGCAAAAGCACCACTTAATTGAATAAATAAACTATCACACAAGCTATGTTCACCATTTTTACAGTAAAAACAGGAATTACAAGGAGCAGAATTAGCGGCTACCACTCTCATTCCCGGTTTAAATTTTTTAACCTTACTGCCTACTTCTACTATATCACCGGCAAACTCATGGCCAAAAACAAAAGGCGGATTAAATAAATGATGTCCCCTTAAGTAGGTTTTACGATCTGTCCCGCAGGTAAGTGCGGCTTTCACTTTTACTAAAACTTCGTCGGGACCGACATTCGGAATATTAATTTCTTCCAACCTTACCTGGCCGGGTGCATAAAATACAGCTGCTTTCATAGTCTTATTTTTTAAATTTACACTTTTATTTTCTATATTTTTTAAAATTGTAAATCTCCTCTCGTTATTTTTTAACTTTTATAACCAAAAATAATATGGTTATTTCCTAAAAAGCTAAAAATATTTCCAACAGATTATGTATATGGTACGTTATAGATAATTTTATAGCAAATTATGACCTTTTGGTTATAGCCATTTGTAGAGGCACAATGAATTGTGCCCTCGCTGTCTTTGTATTATTTCCGCTTATTATTGTGGGCACGATGCATCGTGCCTCTACATTACTATTTTGTGTACTTTTTTGGTTATAATCATAATACTAATTAAATTAGTAAATCCTAAATCTTATCTGATTTGATGATTAAAATATTTCTCTTTAAAATTATATTTATAATATAGGTATATATAAATATTTGAATGGGCTCTGCCACTATTCGCGGGGGTATTAATACTTTCCAGGGAAGTCCGAATAAAATATTTAAAAAATACGGTATCAGAATAATAGAAGTTATCACCTGACCCGTAGCAATAGCTATACCTAAATCAAAAACATTAGGTTCATCTCTTTTCATTAAAATCAAGATGATCGCTGGAATTATTCCGGTCAAAGCAGAAGTTAGGGTAAAATGAGGCATA
Organism: Candidatus Atribacteria bacterium 4572_76; assembly: GCA_002084865.1. Lineage (GTDB taxonomy): Bacteria > Atribacterota > Phoenicimicrobiia > Phoenicimicrobiales > Phoenicimicrobiaceae > Sediminicultor. The sequence continues at coordinate 7,108 of NBMG01000012.1, read as the reverse complement.
TAAGCCCCTATAGGATTGATGAAATATCCTAACAGGTCGGAAAAGGCTCCGATTAGCCCCCCGGCTAATGGACCAAATATAATACCTCCTAAGATTATGGGTAATCTCCCCAGACCGATCCTGATTCCCTCTACCCCCCCAATAGCAACGCGTAAACTGGCTACCCGGGTTAAAATTATACTTAAAGCAATTAGAAGACCCATAGTGGTAATTTTATGGGACGATATTTTCATTTTTTGTCTTTCCCTCCTTGATATAGCATTATTATGATAGATATAGCTTTATTATCTGCTACATCAAGAAGAATCTTTATAAAAGGCATTTTCGATGTAGCAGCGGACGCGATGACCTACCGCAGGATAAAAGAATTTCTCAACAGAAATCTTTCATCCTTTCGTTTAGAGACAACGTCCCATTCTCTAACACTTAACGCAGGCCACCTACTCTTGCTAAATACTCTATATATCTTGTACTCGGTTCACCTCCCTTTGCATGCTTAAATTATTATTTATTAAATTAATATTTTTTGTATACATCTCTAATTTATCTTCCTAAGTAAATGACAATAATATAAATTAAAAGTTTTTAATCACTCTTTCTCTAAAATTACCTTGTTCTTTAAAACTCCAATCCCCTCAATCTCTACCTCTACCATATCCCCTGCTTCTAATTGTCCAACTCCAGAAGGAGTTCCGGTAGCAATTATATCCCCTGGGAATAGGGTCATTATCTTAGAAATAAAACTGACTATTTTGTCGACTTTAAAAATCATATTACCGGTGGAAGAATCCTGCATCAACTGACCATTCTTGTAAAGTTTTATTTGAAGATTATCGGGATTTAATTCAGTAGAAATAAAAGGCCCAACTGGCGCGAAAGTATCAAATGATTTAGCCCTGGTCCATTGTTCATCTTTCTTTTGTAAATCTCGGGCAGTTACATCATTAAAACAAGTATATCCCAGAATATTTTCAAAGACATCTTCGGGCTCAATATTTTTAATCCTATTTTTAATAATCACTGCTAATTCTGCTTCATAATCTAATTGCTTACTCATCTTAGGATAGATTATATTACCATTATGAGCAATAAGCGTGCTTGGGGGTTTCATAAATATCAACGGTTCATCGGGAATTTTCATCTGAACTTCATTCGCATGATCAAAATAATTTAATCCCACAGCTATTATTTTAGTTGGCACACAGGGAGGCAAAAAGGTTATTTCTGATAAAGAATATATGTTTTCTGTATTTTTATGATTATTAAAAATATCACCAATTATTTCTCTAATTATACTATCTTTTTCAAGTAATCCATATCTTATATTTCCATTTTTCAAGAATCTTAAATACTTCATAAATGCTTCCTCTGCTTTTAAATTAGAATAATATTATTATCCTACTACCTCTTTAAATACTCTTAAGAAATTTTCTCCCAGTATTTTCTTGATATCCTTTTCTTTATACCCTCGGTCGAGTAACCCTTCAGTGATATTAGGAATTTTATCAACTCCCTCTAACCCCAAAGGAAGACCACCTGTCCCGTCAAAATCAGAACCTAATCCTACACAATCTATTCCTGCTTTTTCTACTAAATAATCAATATGTCTTACCACATCTTCTACGGTAGTTTTTCTTTTTTCTTGAGTTAAAAAATTAGGCACGAAGGTTATCCCTATTACTCCACCTTTATCGGCTATAGCTTTAATTTGCTCATCTTTTAAATTTCGAAGATGGGGACATAAAGCGTAACAATTAGAATGAGAAGCAACAATGGGTGCTTTGCTTCTTTTAACCACATCCCAAAAACCAGTCTCGGAAAGGTGGGATACATCAATCAGCATCCCCAGGTCATTCATCTCATCTATTACTTTTAAACCAAATTCGGTTAAACCACTGCCGGTCCGGGATTCACCAACCCCGTCAGCAATCTGATTTCTCTGATTCCAGGTGAGAGTTAAGAGCCTGACTCCTAATCTATATAACACTCTCAATACTCCCAAATCACCTTCTAAAGCTTCCCCTCCTTCAATGGAAAGGACAGCGGCAATCTTTCCTGCTCTATTTATTCCCTTTAATTGATCATAATTAGTAACCGATGATATATCATCCTGGTTATTCTCTATTTCTCTATAAAAACAATCAATTAGTTGCAAGGTTCTTTTTAATGACCTATCCGGTTTATAAATGTCTTCTATGAAAACAGCAAAAAACTGGACATCAATCCCTCCTTCTTTCATTCTGGGAATATCCAGGTGACCGGTAGTTGATTTTTTTTCTAAGGTTCTTTTATGGTTCATAACCTCTAAAATAGTATCGCAATGCCCATCAAATACTATCGCCTTCCGGTGTATCTGTTTTGCTTTGATTAAATGCGTATTAGTCTCTGCCAAATTTACTTTCACCTGCTTTCATGATATTTAAATTAGTCGTTAGCTTCAAACACAATTTTCCTTATATAACTAAAAATTTAAAACTAAAAGCGAAAAATCATAATTCAAAACTTTTAACTAGTCGTTAGACGTTTGCATTAAATAAAGAATTTCAGTTGACAATTAACAGTTGAAAGATGCAAGTTAATTTAAATATCCAATTACTCAATCAATTTAGTTAACTAGTTATTGTTTTGATTTTATTTCCTTAATTAAATAAACATACAACCAACAACCGGATAACTAATTTTTAACGAGATACGATTCACGAGATACGAGATACGAATTTAGTTTTGCGCTTTTCATTTTTCGTTTTATCACTATATTCCAATTAGTACTTACAGAAAAGGGAAATTCCTATACAGTTAAATTAATATTACCCGGGTTTGTAAATTTACTTTTTCAGCAAAAACCATAAAATAATTAAACCTGCTAAAATTAATATAAAGATAATAATATTATTTTTAGTTTTTGTTTTCATCCTAATTTTCTTGATTTCTGATATAGGAGCCTTCCTATCAATTTCAGCCGCTATTTTAAATTGCTTTACCGCTTCATTAATTCTTTTTGTTCTTTTGTAGGCTAAACCTAAATTACTATGAGCAGCAGCATAATCAGGATTTAATTCCAGGGCTTTTTTGTATAACGCAATTGACTTTTCATATTCTTTTTTTTCCAAGCAAATATTTCCCAAATTATTATAAGGTTCAGGATATTTTAGATCTAATGCTAAGGCTTTTTCAAGATAGGATTTTGCTTTTACAAAATCTCTTAAGCTGGCATAACAAACTCCCAATTTATTATAACATCTGGAATCATCCGGCCATTTTTCTAAAACCGTTTCAAATTCTCTGATGGCTTGATTGAAATTACCTTTTTTTAGATAACCTTCGGCTTTCTCAAAATTAATTTTATATTCTTCCTTTTCCATAAATCCGTTCTCCAAAATAAATTAATAAATTAACTATCCTATCCTTATTCTATCCCGTAATTAGGCGCCTCTTTGGTAATGATTATATCGTGGGGATGACTTTCTCTTAAACCAGCAGAGGTAATCTGAACAAATTTAGTTTTTTCCTGCAATTCTTTAATGTTTTTTACTCCACAATAACCCATTCCTGAACGTACTCCACCTAATAATTGATACACACAAGCCGAAAGTAATCCTTTGTAAGAAACTCTTCCTTCAATTCCTTCAGGAACCAGTTTGTCGTCTTCTGCTTCTTCTTGAAAGTATCTATCCTTACTGCCCTTCTTCATTGCTCCTATCGAACCCATTCCCCGATATTCCTTATAGCTTCTCCCTTTGTAAAGCACTACTTCTCCCGGACTTTCTTCTGTACCAGCAAACAGACTCCCTATCATTGCTGAATCAGCACCCACCGCCAAAGCTTTAGTTATATCACCGGAATATTTTATACCTCCATCGGCAATAAGAGGAATGTGATATTTTTTGGCTGCCCTTTTACACTCCTGAATTGCTGAGACCTGGGGCACTCCCACGCCGGCAACCACTCTGGTAGTACAAATAGAACCTGGTCCAATCCCCACTTTTATAGCATCAACCCCGGCTTTTATCAGACTTTCTGCTCCCTCAAAAGTTGCTACATTACCTCCCACTAACTCTATATTAAAATTCCGCTTTATCTCTTTTATAACTTCAATAACCCGGGTAGAATGTCCGTGAGCAGTATCGACTACTATGACATCTACTTTGACATTTACTAAAGCTTCTACTCTCTCCATTGTATCTCGAGATACACCTACGGCAGCACCCACCCTAAGCCTTCCTTTAGCATCCTTGCAAGCATTAGGAAATTTCTTGACTTTTTCAATATCCTTTATGGTAATAAGTCCTTTTAAAATAAAATTCTTATTTACTATAGGCAACTTCTCAATTCTATTTTTATGCAATATTCTTTTAGCCTCTTCAAGGGTAGTGCCCAATGGAGCAGTAATCAGATTTTCTTTAGTCATTATTTCTGCAATTTTTAATCTCTTGTCTTTTTCATCTAAAAATCTGATATCCCGGTTAGTTAAAATTCCCACTAATTTTTTTTCTTTATTTACAATAGGAATGCCGGAGATATGATATTTAGCCATCAGCTCAATTGCTTCTCCCGCGCTTTTCTCCGGCGAAAGAGAAATGGGCTCTACAATTACTCCGCTCTCTGACCTCTTAACCTTATCTACTTCTTCGGCTTGTTCTTCTAAAGACATATTTTTATGAATAATACCAATACCACCTTCCCGAGCAATGGCGATGGCTAATCTGGATTCGGTGACTGTATCCATGGCAGCGCTAACCAAAGGGATGTTTATATCGATATTTCTGCTAAATTTTGTAGAGACATTAACTTCTTTTGGAAGGATAGCTGATTTTTCGGGAACTAATAAAATATCGTCGAAGGTTAAACCTTCAAAATTTAAAAATCTTTCTTTTTCCATAATTCTCCCACCTTTTAAATTAGTCGATAGTGAATAAACCTAGCGTAGAGCGTATAGCGTTTAGCGTATAGTACGAGTAATAAGTGTAAGAAAAATATAAAATACAAGAGATATTAATCGTTAGTATTAAATACGGTTTTCAGTTGAAAATTTTCACTTATCAGGCTACTTTATTCTATGTCATTGCTCTGATTTATCAGAGCGTGGCAATCCCCGTTTGAGATTGCTTCGGACGTTTCATTCCCTCACAATAACAAAAGAAAAACCTACCGTAATATGTAATACGAATCTATTCTGGTTTCCTTCTTTTCTCTTTTTCTTCACTATCCGCTACACGCTAAACGCTCTACGCTATTTTTATAATATTACCCCTCTTCAATATTCTTGTCAATCAATGTATTCGTATCGCGTATCGAGTACTGCGTATTGCGTGAAGGAAAAGAAAAGTACTAGCGAAAAAAGAAGATAAGAAAATAAAAGAAATAAATATTCTTTTCTTTATCTAAACACCTTACTAAAGTTTACACTAACGGACATATCATACTTCCCTGAGCCTTTACTTTTTCTTTACTCAATGCTCGATACGCAATACTCGATACTTTTTTCTTTTCCCCTCTTTACTTTTTTATAAAATATATTACAATAAAAAAGATTTTATATCTAATTTTTTTTTATGGTATAATGAAAAACACCTTAGAATAAAATAATAAGCAATCAAATAGTTTATTAAAAATAGATAATATATTAATTAGGAGTAAAAATGGATAATACAACTGGTAGCCCCCCGAAAAGAAATTTAATTAAAGAAATATTAGCCTGGAAGAAAAAGAGAGAAGCAATAATTTTAGCTCATGTTTATCAACCCGGCGAAATTCAAGATATTGCCGATTTTACAGGTGATTCGCTTTTCCTCAGCCAACAAGCAGCTAAGACTAAAGCAAAAGTTATAGTATTTTGCGGAGTTCAGTTTATGGCTGAAACTGCATCTATTCTCTCTCCGGAAAAAATTGTTCTACTCCCGGAAATTAAATCCGGTTGCCCCTTAGCTGATATGGCACCAGCCGAAAAGGTAAAAAGCAAAATAAAAGAACTGCCCGAAGTATTAGTAGTTTCTTACGTAAATTCATCGGCAGTTGTAAAATCTTTAAGTGACTACTGTTGCACTTCTGCCAATGCGGTTCAAGTTGTTCGGTCAATTCCTGCTGAAAAAAATATTTTATTCCTTCCCGATATGAATTTAGCTGACTTTACTGCCCGAAAAGCAAAACGAAATATCATCCCCTGGCAAGGTTACTGTCCTACTCATCATCTCTTAACCAAAGAAGATGTAATCAAAGTTAAAAAACTCCACCCCAAAGCCTTGCTGTTGGTTCACCCTGAATGCCGCCCGGAAGTATGTAATCTGGCTAATTATATCGGCAGTACCAGAGAGATTATTGAATTTGCCGGTAATAACCCGGCTAAAGAATATATCATCGGAACAGAACTGGGAATATTACATCCTTTAAAAAAGAATAATCCGGAAAAACAATTTTTTGCTGCCTCTGAAAAAATGATCTGTAAAGATATGAAGCTTATTACTTTAGAAAAAGTTCTGTCTTCTCTGCAAAATTTAGAACCCCGAATAATAGTGCCAGAGGATATAAGAGAAAAATCCTTAAAAGCATTAAATCGAATGATAGAAATACACTAGTTAGCTGGTTAATTAGTTACTTGGTTAGTTGGTTAAATAGTATTAAATACTCAGCGAATAACATCTTGTATTGCAGCGAAAAATGAAAAGCGCAAAGCTAAATTCGTATCTAGTATCTCGCATCTCGTGAATCGCATCTCTTTCACGAGGACAAACCTACCCGTTCCTGAATTAAGGTAGGGGCTTGATTCATCAAGCCCACAATAAAGACGGGTCGGATAAATTCGACCCCTACACCAGATTCGTGGAAATAATATAAAATACAATAAACTGTAAACCGAAAACTGGTAACTGAAAACTTATATTAATCATAGCGGCTATTCACTACCGACTAGCATAATCGGTTAATTGGTGAATAGGTGAATTGACTAATTAATATTAACTGGACAACCGGTAAACCGGTAATTGGTTAGCTGAATACTAAAGGCTAATATGGAAGGATTAGAATAAATGTACCCACGTTATTTGATTAATTTTGACCTGTCCAAAATTAAAAAAATTTATACGGATTTTTTGATTGTGGGCTCGGGAATCGC